>JAUWVE010000066.1 GCA_030617565.1 Gammaproteobacteria bacterium
AGCAGCCATGCCCATGTGTGTGTTTTACCCTTGCGTGCAGTGAATTTGTATCGTGTATGTTCGCGTTGTTTTCCCTGTGGGTCAGTCCAGTAAGCCTCCATCAGGTGATTGCTGCCAGCGGGCCATTGATCAACAACAACACCGTAAATTTTCTCCCTGCAGTTAAATTTATTTGTAGCATGTGGTACAGGGAGGCCATTCTTGAGCACTGTGCTGAGATAGATTTCAGCAAACGTAGAGCCGGAAAATAGTGAAATAATTAGAAATGCCAGTAGAGAAGAGAGTATTTTTGGCGACGGGGTCAAGTTGGGCATAGGTGTCAGGTCAGTACGCAATTTAGTAGCTTAATCATAGCAGAGCCTGATTAAACAAAAAATATACTGAAAATAATATTCATTTTTCAGGGATAGTTGCCATACTGTATGGAGGTGACATGTAATCTGGTATTCCCTGTCTTTTGTTATCTGCCGGCATCAGTATCTTGATGGATTTTGCCTGTCATGCGAAGATGATCTGCAGTGTATCAGTGAGAGTCATTAAGTTTTCAATGGCAACCGTTCATTCCTGTGTGCCCTGCAATATTAAATTCGCAGTACTGGCTGAAAAGGATGGTATGAGTTTTCACAGTACGGGAATAAATAAGAAACAGGGCCGGCCTGAATCAGGCTTGTTCTATAAAAGGAGGAGTGGCAACGGCCATGAAGTCGTTGATATTTTCACGTAATAGTTTTGTAACCCTGGTGATGCTGGTGCTAATTCTGTTGGCGGGCAGGCTTGGCTTGCTTGATGATGCCAGCTACTCGTTATATGACAATATCCGCATGTTAGGACAACCACCTGACTCAAATGTGCTGGTAGTTGCGATTGACGAATACTCGCTGGATAAAATTGGCCGTTATCCTGTCCCATATGAAACGCATATCCGGCTGCTGGAAAACCTGATTTCTGCCGGCGTGGAGATGGTAGCTTATGTTGGTTTACATTCGCTGAATATGGCTGCTACTGGGGGTGATGATATCCTGACATCTCCGCCGGTTTCCGGTCAGCGGCTGGCAGATTTGGTTACAGACATTCGAAACCAGGGGATAGTCGTAGCGGGTATACCTTTTGTGAGTACATCAGACGATGACAGGGTACAGGCTACACTGCCCGGCTATTTGCTGCAGAACAGTTTACCCAATGAGCAATCATTAGAATTGCACTCTGCCAGGCCGGCCTATCCCTTACCCGAGGGTGCCAGCGGCCCTGCTGCAAGCTATTCAAGTGTCTTTGTGGGAGACGATGTTTCAAAAAAAATTCGCAGTGTCCCTTTATTTGCTGAAGCAAATGGTTTGTTAATACCGACTCTTGCCATGCAGTTATACCTGCGGGTCAACAACATGAGACTTTCGGATGTCACGTTTACGAAAGAAAAAAAATTAAGGATTGCTGGCAGCACGCTTTTGACGGATCAAAACCTTCAGGTTTGGCCGTATTTTTACCCGACAAATACAAATAACAGACATACGGTTGAGGTGATTTCATACCATGACGTCATGCACGGTGCAGTTCCTGCTGATAGGCTAAGCGGGAAGATAGTTTTACTGGGCGTGACGGCGCAAGGTATTGCGCAGGCGGTAAGTACACCAGCCAATAATTCTGTACCTGCCGTGATGCTGGTAGCTGATACCTTGGCCAGTATGCTAGACGGTAAAATTATTTCATCACCTGTATGGGCCGGCATAATCTCTATAGTATTACTTGTCCTTGTTGCTATCCTGCTTTTATGGTTGTCCGGTCAGGATTTAAAAGCCAGGGTTTTTGTGACAACTGTGCTGGTTTTGATACTGATTGGGATTGAAACCCTGTTTTTGCTGGAGTCATCCATCTGGCTGAATTTGTATCCACCCATCTTATTGCTGCTTACAGGTTTTCTTGTGACCTGGCTGATGGGCAGCGTCTATAGTCAGGCAGAAAAGCCAACGGTTATGTCAGGCGAAGTGCATCGACGCGTTGGCCTGGCATCACAAAAGCGTGGCGAACTGGATGCCGCCTTTGAAAGTTTCCGTAAATGCCCGCTGGATAACTCGATTATGGTGATGCTGTTTTATCTGGCACAGGACTTTGAGGTCAGCGATCGTTTTGATCGTGCCGTTGCGGTATATCAGTATATGGAAAGCTTTAATCCTCATTTCAAGGATTTGCAGGGCAAACTGGAAAAAGCACGCATGCTGGAAGATACAGTGATGATTGATGAGAGCAAAATCGGGCCTGCAGTCAATACCGCCATCACATCCCTGGATTCCGCTGAAGAAACGGAATCAGATTCTGAGGAGCAGCGAATGCTGGGTCGTTATCTGGTGCTGCAGGAGATAGGCAAGGGTGCTATGGGTATGGTTTATCAGGGTACTGATCCAAAGATAAATCGTACAGTAGCGATAAAAACATTAAATCTGAAACGCGAATTCGATGAAGATGAGCAGGAAAATGTACTGGGACGATTCTTTCATGAAGCAGAGGCAGCCGGACGCCTGCATCATCCACACATTGTTACTATCTATGATGCCGGCGAGCATGATGATCTGGCTTATATCGCAATGGAGTTTCTTACCGGTAGTGATTTGCGCGTCTACACCAAGAAGGGTACATTGCTGCCACCATTGACCGTGGTAAAAATGGGAATGAAGCTTGCTGATGCACTATTTTATGCTCACAGCAGGGATATCGTTCACCGCGACATCAAGGCAGCAAATGTCATGTATGATCCTGGCACCGGGCAATTGAAAATAACGGATTTTGGTATTGCCCGGCTGACTGATTCCCGGCGGACAAAAACCGGCATGGTGCTCGGTACACCCTCTTCAATGTCACCGGAACAACTGCGTGGTAAAAAGCTGGATGGAAGAACTGATTTGTATTCCCTGGGAGTGTTGATGTTCCAACTCCTGACCGGGCGTCTGCCTTATAAGGCAGATTCCCTGACACAGTTGATGTACAAGATTACAAATGAACCAGCCCCTGATCTTTTTGCTCTGCGCCCGGACTTGAAGGAGAATGGAGATTGCATCAGGGAGATTCTGGAGAAGTTGTTACAGAAGCAGGCTGATGACCGATACCAGGATGGCAAGAAACTGGCAAGGGATCTGTTGGCATGCGCGAAAAAGATGGTAGGCAAAAAATAATGGAAAAACTTGTTATTGAAGCAAAATCAGACACCGGCTGTGTGCGTGAACATAACGAGGACAATTTCGGTTATGATGCCGAAATGGGTCTGGCTGTACTTGCTGACGGCATGGGCGGGTATAAGGCCGGTGAAGTGGCCAGTGCGATTGCCATTACATCGCTGGTGCATTCTGTTATACAGATTAAGGGCAGTGAAGAAAAGATTGAGCTGGATGGTAAGCGACACGAGGAATCTGCAATTCTCTATCGGGCACTGCACCATGCAAATCAACAGGTTTACGACTCAGCACATGATGACCACGATTGCAGGGGTATGGGGACGACAGTCTCCGCCGCCTGGTTTCATGACAGAAAAGTCAGTATTGCGCATATCGGTGACTCGCGGATCTATCGCTATCGTGACTATCGCCTTGAATTGTTGACTACCGACCATACAGTGGTTCAAGAATTGGTTGATCATGGCTTTTATACGCAGGAAGAGGCCAAGGCTTCCGAGCAGAGAAACATCGTTACCCGTGCTTTGGGTATAGATCCGACGGTAGAGGTAGATATTTATGATTACGATGCACGCCCGGGCGACATCTATTTGCTTTGTTCGGATGGACTAACAGATATGGTGGATGATCTGGATATTGCTAATATTATTCGCCGCTCATCCACTGATCTGGAATACGGTACCGGTGAGCTGGTCAACAAGGCATTGTCGAATGGCGGAAAGGATAATGTAACCGTAATTATGGTAAGAGTGGATGATGGTCAGACTCGGGATAAGTCATGGTCAAAACGCCTGAATAAGTTATTTTCAGGTTGATAGCGCAGGCCCTGAACAGGTAGATTTTCCGGGGCATCTCATTAAGTAACGATCATGTTCGACGCATGATCCGAATCGAAGGTAGGGCAGGAAAAAGAAATGGGTATATTACGTCTGGAAAATGAAGACAAAGAATTTAAATTAAATCAGAGTCGGATGGTGATCGGCAGACGGCCTGGTGTGGATATCGTGTTAGCGGATCCGGCGGTCAGCGGGAGGCACGTACTTATTATCAGTATCCTTGATGATTCTTTTCTTGAGAATCTTAGCGACACCAACGGTACATTTATAAATGGTACCCGTACTGAAAAAACAGTGTTACAGGAAGGTGATGAAATAAAGGTTGGCAACAGTAAGCTGATATACCATGTTGATCAGAATGGCCCTGGTGTAGATGAAGAAGATTTTGAGAAAACAATGATACTTAAGCCCGGGCAGGTTGCGCGTGATGTAGCCACATTATCTCAGGCAAAGGCGATGAAAGATGCCGAGGATACCGCCGCAATTAAGGCCATAGAGCCTGAGCCAGAGAGCCGGGTAGCTGTACTGAAGGTGCGCACAGGGCCGGCAGCAGGTAAAGAAGTTAAGGTTAATCGTTCGATGGTGACACTGGGTCGTCCCGGTGTTCAAGTGGTGGTAGTCTCACGTCGCAAGAAAGGTTATTTTATCTCCTTTATTTCCGGAGCCAGTGGCAGCGGAAATGCCCCTGCCGTAAATGGCAAGGAACTAAAATCACAATCTACGCCTCTGAAGAATGGAGATTTAATTAGTCTTGCAGGTGTAGAGATCGAATTTGTGCTTTGATTTTCCAGTCGCAGGCTGATTTTCAGTAATCAGTCTGCAGAGTGTATAATGACCGGTTCTTTTCTGAAAATGGTCAGTTATGCACTATCCTGAATCCTTCGATGTCATCGTCATCGGTGCCGGCCATGCCGGTGCTGAAGCTGCCCTTGCCGCTGCCCGCATGGGCGCGCGGGTACTATTGCTGACACATAACATTGAAACCATCGGCCAGATGTCCTGCAACCCGGCAATAGGTGGCATCGGCAAGGGCCATCTGGTGAAGGAAATCGACGCGTTGGGCGGTGCTATGGCGCGTGCTGCAGATCTAGCAGGCATCCAGTTTAGAATATTAAACTCGCGTAAGGGCCCCGCTGTACAGGCTACCCGGGCACAGGCTGACCGGGTACTGTACAAAGCGGCAATCCGGCAGATGATTGAATCCCAGCCCGGCCTGTCTGTTTTTCAGCAGGAGGTAGTTGATCTAATCATTGATCAGGAAAGGGTGACGGGTGTGGTGACGCGCATGGGGTTGGCATTTCGTGCCCCAAGTGTAGTGATCACCAGTGGTACCTTTCTTGGCGGCGTGATCCATATTGGACAAACGAACCAGGCAGGGGGTCGTGCCGGCGATGCGCCTTCGAATGCGCTGGCAAAACGCCTGCGTGATTTGCCGTTCCGTATCGGACGCTTAAAAACGGGTACACCGCCGCGCATTGACCGTTCAAGCATCGACTTTTCTGTCATGCAGGAGCAGCCGGGTGATGATCCTGCGCCGGTCTTTTCCTACATCGGCAATCGAGATCAGCACCCTGCACAGGTTCCCTGTCATATCACTTACACCAATTCGCAAACACATGAGCTGATCCGTGAGGGCTTGCATCGATCGCCTCTGTACAGTGGTGAGATTTCAGGCGTAGGGCCGCGTTATTGCCCTTCTATCGAAGACAAAGTGGTACGCTTTGCTGAACGTGGCAGCCATCAGATTTTTGTCGAACCGGAAGGTCTGGAGCTGAATGAAGTTTACCCAAACGGCATTTCGACCAGCCTGCCGTTTGATATACAGTTGGCGCTGGTGCGATCGATCAAAGGCTTTGAACAGGCATTTATTACGCGTCCTGGTTATGCCATCGAATACGACTATCTGGATCCACGAGATCTTTATCCCTGGCTGGAAACAAAATACATAGCCGGTCTGTTCTTTGCCGGACAGATTAACGGCACCACCGGTTATGAAGAAGCGGCGGCCCAGGGCCTGCTGGCTGGTGTAAATGCTGTACGCAGTATGCGTAATGAGGAACCCTGGTATCCGGCCCGTGATGAAGCCTACATCGGTGTGATGATTGATGACCTGGTCACCCGGGGGACCTCTGAACCTTATCGCATGTTCACTTCCCGTGCCGAGTATCGACTATTGTTACGCGAGGACAATGCAGATTTACGACTGACAGAAAAAGGCCGCGAGCTAGGGTTGGTGGATGATTATCGCTGGCAAAAATTCTGCACGAAACGGCAGGCTGTTATCGATGAGCAGACCCGACTGGCAGCCATCTGGCTGAGGCCGGAAGCGACCGAGCCTGGTGTTGTGGAAGCGATATTAGGGCAGTCCCTGGTTCATGAAACGAATCTGCTGGATTTGCTCAAGCGGCCGGAAATGGATTATCAGCGTTTGATGAAGTTGCCTGCAGCGGGAGAACCCGTAGAGGATGAAGCTGTCAGTACCCAGGTAGAGGTTCAGGCCAAGTATGCAGGCTACATCAGTCGCCAGCAGGCAGAAGTCGAGAAGCATCGGCGGCATGAAGAAATGCGCCTGCCGGCTGGCATCGAATACAGCAAGGTTCATGGCCTGTCGATAGAGGTAAGTGTGAAGCTGAATGAGCATAAACCGTCCACACTCGGCCAGGCATCGCGTATCTCCGGTATTACACCGGCTGCCATTTCTATTTTGCTGGTCCATTTAAAGGGCAGCTCGAATTATTCATGAACAGGCAGCCTGAGCAAAATAGTCACCATCTCTACGTTGCTAATCTTCGCATTAGCAGGCTATTGCGAGGTACATGTACGTACAGGTGCCGTGATGACAGGATGTCATTGAGCAGTCGTGCGACCGGCACCTTGATATGATGAAGATTGTGACCGGAGGAAATACCCGTGGTGAATCTCAATCTGACATGATCAGAATTATTCACGATGCCCTTATAGGCAAACTAGCCTGATGGGGAAAGCAGGAGATTTAAAAGCTTTGCTGGCAGACGGCGTGGCAGAAATTGGAATCGAAATTGATGATCAGCGTAGGCGCGCATTGCTGGGATATCTTTCACTGCTGAAGCGATGGAACCGGGTCTACAACCTGACTACAGTAAAGAGTGATGCAGATTTTGTAACAAGACACCTGCTGGACAGTTTGTCCGTAGTACCCTATCTGCATGGCAGGAAAGTTATCGATGTCGGCAGTGGCGCAGGACTGCCGGGGATACCTGTAGCCCTTGCATGCCCGGACATAGATGTGACATTACTGGACAGCAATGCCAAACGTTGTCGCTTTCTGCGACAGGTGCAGGCACAATTAAAGCTGCAGAATGTAAGCATCGTGCAGCAGCGTGCGGAGAAATTTCATCCGCATGAGAAATTTGATAGTTTACTCAGCCGTGCATTTAGCAGCTTGTCATCTTTTATTGCCTGTTCGGGACATTTGCTTGCTGATGGTGGGCAATTGCTTGCCATGAAAGGGCAATGGCCAGGCGATGAGTCTGTGGAAATGCCGACTGGTTTCAGGATTAAAGATGTAATCAAATTACATGTACCGGGTCTGCCAGAGCAGCGGCACCTGATTATCTGTAGAAAAACAAATAAGTGAAATGGCTAAAGTATTATCAATAACAAATCAGAAAGGTGGCGTAGGAAAGACCACCACTGCGATCAATATGGCGGCATCTCTTGCGCGTATGAAGCAAAAGATACTGCTGGTAGATCTTGACCCGCAGGGTAATGCCTCTGTCGGCAGCGGTATTGACCGGGACGGTCAGAAAGCTACAGTGTACGAGGTGTTAATGCATTCTGCACCGGTTCAGGAATCTATCGTCGCATCAAGCTGGGGGTTTGATGTGATTGCATCCAATCGTGAGCTTTCAGGCGCATTAATCGAGTTGGTGGATGAGGAGCATAGAGAATTCCGTATGCGGGAAGCCTTGCAAACAATACGTGAAGAGTATGACTTTATCCTGATAGACTGCCCGCCTTCGCTGGATTTGCTGACAGTCAATGCACTGGTGGCATC
>JAUWVE010000156.1 GCA_030617565.1 Gammaproteobacteria bacterium
CAGTCGGTAGCGGTCAACGAAGAAACGGACTATCAACTCAGTGCTGAGCTGGTCGAAAAAAACTGGCAGGAAAACACCCGGCTTGTACTGATTGCCAGTCCATCAAACCCAACCGGTACGCTGATACCTCAACAGGAGCTATCTGCCATTTATCAGCTGGTTCAGAAAAAGGGGGCAAGCCTGGTCGTTGATGAGATCTATAATGGCCTGGTCTACGATCAGCAAGCTCCCAGCGCACTGAGTTGCGGTGACCGGGTTTTTGTCATCAACAGCTTTTCCAAGTATTACGGCATGACAGGCTGGCGCCTTGGCTGGCTGGTGATGCCACGGGAGTTTGTCGAGGTGGCTAATCGCCTGGCACAGAATATGTTCCTGGCCGCACCAACCATCTCACAATATGCCGCTCTGGCTGTTTTTAGCGAGGAGGCTGAGCTGGAACTGGCTCGGCGCCGAGACGTCTTTCACCAGCGCAGAGACGTACTGCTGCCCCTGATAGAACAGGCCGGGTTTAAAGTCAGGGTAGTTCCAGCTGGAGCTTTTTATATTTATGCAGACTGTAGTGCGATCAGTGATGACTCAATGAAGCTGTGTGACACCCTTCTGCATCAGGCAGGAGTGGCTATTACCCCGGGAGCCGATTTTGGATCCAACAAAAGTGAGTCATATGTTCGTTTTTCCTATGCCAATACAGTAGAGAATTTAGAAGAGGGAATGCGACGAATCCAGCAGTTCATCAATGAAGCAAAGTAACAGCAAAACGACAGTAGCATCACCCTGTGTAGATAACTGCTGTCTTAACGATGATGATATCTGCATGGGTTGTTTTCGTTCGTTGCAGGAAATATTGGATTGGGGTGGGGCAGATTTACAGCTCAGGCTGGAAATATTAAGGCAGGTGGATGAGCGGAAGAAACTGTGAAAAAGTGTTCAGTTTTCGGTTTTCAGTTTTCGGTAGATGACAGGGAATTTACTTCCTGGACTTAACACTTAAAACTTAATACCTGAAACTTCTTTTATTCCGTTTGACACCCATCCAATCGCCCAGTATTGTTCGCTGTTTTCGTTGGATATGAATCTCCAGCGCATTGGCCGTAATCGTTTAACCAGTTGAGTCAAAATGGAACAATTTGCCCGTATCAAGAGACTTCCCCCCTACGTTTTTAATATCGTCAATGCCCTGAAGGCAGAGGCGAGGCAGCGTGGTGAAGACATCATTGATTTTGGTATGGGGAACCCTGATCAGCCTACCCCGCAGATTATCGTCGATAAGCTGTGCGAGGCAGCGCGTCGACCGGATACACATCGCTATTCTTTATCGCGCGGCATCCCTCGATTACGCAAGGCCATTTGTGACTGGTACAAAAGAAAATACGATGTAGACCTGGATATGGAATCTGAGGCCATTGTCACCATTGGCTCCAAGGAAGGTCTGGCGCATCTTGCCCTGGCAACCGTAGAGGCGGGTGATGCCGTGCTGGTGCCTAATCCCAGTTATCCAATTCATCCTTATGGGTTTGTCATCGCCGGAGCGGATATTCGACATGTGCCGCTGGTTAAAGGTGGTGATTTTTTTGCTGAAATAGAAAAAGCGATCAAGAACTCCTGGCCAAAACCCAAAATGCTGGTGATCAATTTCCCAGGAAACCCTACTACACAATGTGTTGATCTGGAATTCCTGACTCGTGTGGTGGCTATCGCCAAAGAGCACAATATCTGGGTTGTTCATGATATCGCCTATGCGGATATTGTTTTTGATGGTTATAAGGCACCCTCGATTCTGCAGGTTCCAGGTGCTAAAGATATCGCCGTTGAATTCTACAGCCTGTCTAAGAGTTATAATATGCCGGGATGGCGAGTTGGTTTTATGGTTGGCAATCATGAGCTGGTATCGGCCCTGGCAAGAATGAAATCCTATCTCGATTACGGCATGTTCACGCCGATCCAGGTCGCTGCTATTGTTGCCCTGGAGCAGTGCGACGATGAAGTAGTGAAAATCCGAGATATGTATCAGCACCGTAGAGATGTGCTGTGTGAAGGATTGAGCGCAGCAGGATGGCCGGTAGAAAAACCTAAAGCCACGATGTTTGTCTGGGCGGAGATTCCAAATATATACAAAGTGATGGGATCGCTGGAATTTGCCAAGAAACTTTTGCAGGAAGCAAAGGTTGCTGTCTCACCAGGGGTGGGTTTTGGTGAGTATGGTGATGACCATGTCCGCTTTAGCCTGATTGAAAATGAGCAGCGTACACGACAGGCAGTCAGGGGCATTCGTGAAATGCTTCGAAAAGATTCTGAAAACACATAAAAACACCCTCTAAAACAAGATTATTTTTTAAACGCAAGATATAAAGAAGAAACACATGAAACCTGTAAATATAGGCATTTTAGGATTGGGCACTGTCGGCGGTGGTACGGTAAATGTTTTACAACGTAATGCCGATGAAATCACCCGTCGCGCCGGACGTGGCATTCAGGTCACTATGGCCTCGGTTCGATCGCTGGATAAGCCACGAATCTGTGATACCAGTTCCATCACCCTGACTACCGACCCATTCGAAATTGTTAATCAACCGGATATCGATGTCGTGGTTGAACTGATAGGTGGGGATACCCTGGCACGAGACCTGGTACTTAAAGCTATCGCCAATGGCAAGCATGTGGTGACGGCCAACAAAGCGTTGATTGCGGTACATGGTAATGAGATTTTTGCGGCGGCGCAGAAGATGGGTGTTACTGTTGCTTTTGAGGCCGCCGTGGCTGGTGGTATTCCTATCATAAAGGCAGTACGAGAAGGTCTGGCGGGTAATCGTGTGCTATGGCTCGCCGGAATAATTAATGGCACCAGTAATTTCATCCTTACCGAGATGCGCGATAAAGGGCGAAGCTTTGACGATGTGCTGGCCGAAGCACAGGAACTGGGCTATGCAGAAGCCGACCCCACCTTTGATGTCGAAGGTATTGATGCGGCACATAAACTGACCATACTGGCCTCCATCGCTTTTGGTATTCCGCTGCAGTTCGACAAAGCCTATACAGAAGGAATGCGCAAGCTGACCACCCAGGATGTCGCCGATGCAGCCGACCTGGGTTTTCGTATCAAGCATCTTGGAATCGCCAGACGTACGGAAGCCGGTGTTGAGTTACGTGTACACCCTACACTGATACCTGAAAAACGCTTAATTGCCAATGTCGATGGCGTGATGAATGCGATACTGGTTTATGGCGATGCAGTAGGGCCTACTTTGTATTACGGCGCTGGTGCCGGAGCTGATCCGACAGCTTCAGCGGTAGTTGCTGACCTGGTTGATGTCGTCCGTGCCCTGACCACAGATCCTGAAAACCGTGTGCCCCACCTGGCATTCCAGGCCGATGCACTGGATGATACGGCCATCCTGCCTATTGAGGAGGTCAGCAGTGCCTGGTTTTTACGCTTGCAGGCCCTTGACCAGCCTAATGTGCTGGCAAATGTCACCCGAATACTCGGTGAAAATAACATCAGTATTGAGGCGATAGTACAGAAAGTACCGCATCAGCATGGGGCAACAGTGCCGATCGTCATCCTGACGCATGAGGTAATTGAAAAATCGATGAATAAAGCGCTACAGCAGATTGC
>JAUWVE010000169.1 GCA_030617565.1 Gammaproteobacteria bacterium
AATGTCGGGTCTTTTAGCAGGTGCTCACCGGTTTTTTCGAATATTTCGATAAGCAGTTTGCCTACCCCGTAGCTGTCGCGCAGAGGAATCTTCAGGCCTTCTGCATGCTTGCGCAGGACATCTATATCATCAAGCTGTTCAGCGGACAGCTCTTTGTTATATTTAAGCACCACATCTTTGACAGTCATGCGGGTAAAAGGCTTACCGAAATCATATTCATCGCCCTGATAACTGACCACGGTATTATTATCCTGGATGGTTTCAGTGATATGGCGCAGCATATCTTCTGTCAAATCCATCAGCTCATTGTAGTCAGCATAGGCCTGGTAAAACTCGACCATGGTGAATTCAGGATTATGACGGGTACTTAGGCCCTCATTGCGAAAATTACGGTTGATCTCAAAGACACGTTCGAATCCGCCTACCACCAGTCTTTTCAAATACAGTTCCGGTGCAATGCGCATGAACAGGTCGATATTCAGTGCATTATGAAAGGTCTTTAACGGGCGTGCCGCCGCCCCGCCAGGTACCGCCTGCATCATCGGTGTTTCTACTTCGAGAAAATCCCTGTCAGTCAGATATTCACGAATCAGCGAAATAATGCGCGTGCGTTTACGGAAGCTGTCGCGAGATGCCTGGCTCATGATCAGGTCGACATAACGCTGGCGATAACGCATCTCCAGATCGGTCAGGCCATGGTATTTTTCCGGCAGCGGCCTTAATGACTTGACCAGTAGCTGAATACCATCAACACGGATGGTTAATTCACCGGTTTTAGTCCGGAACAGCACACCCTCCACACCAACAATGTCACCGATGTCCCACTTTTTGAAACTGGTATTGTAGAATCCTTCTGGCAGTGAATCTCGCTGCACGAATAGCTGAATGCGACCAGACATGTCTTCGACATGCGCAAAGCTGGCTTTGCCCATGATACGCCGTGACATCATACGACCGGCAACTTTTACCCGTACCGGTTCAGCCTCCAGTTCCTCATTTTCCTTGCCCTCGTAACGGGCCAGTATTTCAGCTGCCACAGTGTTACGCCGAAAATCATTGGGAAACGGATTAGCACCATTTTCCCGCAGCGCGGTGAGCTTTTCGCGGCGCTGTTTAATCTGTTCGTTTTCGTTTTGAGTAGTATCGGTCATGGCTTATTTTCATTAATGTTTGTAATGGGTGACTTGCCCTGCGGCAAGTTCTCAAGTCAAAGTCTTCGCCGCGAGGGCACGCCTCCCACAGTAATATATAGAGAGTAAATATTTTCCTAAAGTCCGGATTTTAGGCTTGCCTCGATAAACTGGTTAAGGTCGCCATCCAGCACAGCCTGGGTATTACCTGTTTCAACACCGGTGCGCAGGTCCTTGATGCGTGATGAATCCAGTACATATGAACGAATCTGCCTGCCCCAGCCAATATCCGACTTGGATTCCTCTACCTCTTTCTGATCTTCCTGCTGCTTCTGGATTTCCAGTTCATACAGGCGTGCTTTCAGCATATCCATGGCCTGCGCCTTATTGCGGTGCTGAGAACGGTCATTCTGGCATTGTACAACGACACCGGTAGGGATGTGAGTCAGGCGTACTGCTGAATCGGTTTTATTGACATGCTGCCCGCCGGCGCCGCTCGCCCGATAGGTATCGATACGCAGATCAGCCGGGTTTATTTCGATTTCGATGCTGTCGTCGATTTCCGGTGATACAAAAACCGAGGCAAACGAGGTATGACGGCGGTTACCTGAATCAAACGGTGACTTCCGCACCAGACGATGAACGCCAGTCTCTGTCCGCAGGTAACCAAAGGCGTAATCACCGGTATATTTAATGGTGGCGCTTTTAATTCCGGCCACATCGCCTTCAGAAACCTCTATCAGCTCGGTCTTCAGCCCCTGACGTTCGCCCCAGCGCAAGTACATGCGCAGCAGCATATTCGCCCAATCCTGTGCTTCTGTTCCACCGGAACCTGCCTGTATATCCAGCCAGGCGTTATTCGCATCCATCTTGCCGGAAAACATACGGCGAAATTCCAGTTCTTCCAGCTTGCTTTGCAGGCGATTCAGATCGCCCTGTACATCCTCAAGCATGGATTCATCATTTTCTTCTTCCATCATTGAGAGTAATTCAGAGGATTCTTCGATGCCGTTTTCCAGCATCAGTATGACGCCCACTATCGCCTCCAGCCTGGCGCGGTCCTGCCCCAGGCCCTGCGCCCTTTCCGGGTCGTTCCAGACATCAGGGCTTTCCAGCTCCCGTTGAATTTCTGTCAGCTGCTCAGATTTGCTATCGAAGTCAAAGATACCCCCTCAGGGACAGCACGCGCCCTTTCATATCTTTGAGTTGATTGTGTAGCGGGTTGAGGTCTTCCATAATTATAAGAGTTTGCAGCAGAAGGTTTGTTAAATGGTCAGGCGCTAAAATACGCCAATCTATATACTGGCTGCGGATTCTAGCAGTTCAGCCGCACGATAAGAAGACACTGGCGGGTCTATACCCTGCCATCTATCAGGCAATGGTGGGATTAAACAGCAGACGGGCAAACAGATAAAATCATCACCTGTGCACTGAAAATACTACATCGTCACAAAAAAAATAATGTAAAATAGATCTTCTCAGGAACGTACTCCTAAGCAGGCTCCAGACAGTAGATTTAAAAATATTGTCATCGGTACACTATTAAGATCCGGAATCGTCGAATTCCTCTCGTAACAATAAGGTCAATAAGTAGCCACCATGCAAATCAATACTCACCAACAGATGACACGAGCTGCAATCGGATTACTATTTCTGATTGCCGTCCTGCTCTTTATCTATCTCACCACGCCTGCCAGCGATGGCAGGCTTCTGTTGGTGATTGCCGCTGTCATTGGCGGCTATATGGCATTAAATATCGGTGCAAATGACGTAGCGAATAATGTAGGCCCTGCTGTTGGCTCACAGGCATTGACACTGACCGGTGCCATCATAATTGCCGTTATTTTCGAGGGAGCCGGTGCCCTGATTGCCGGTGGTGATGTTGTCAGTACAATAAAAAAAGGC
>JAUWVE010000250.1 GCA_030617565.1 Gammaproteobacteria bacterium
GCACCCTTAATTCATGAATTATCATATTGAATCACAATCTGACATGTCTAGGGAGCCTCTGATTAATTACGCCATACCTCTGGCTTACAGGCCGATTCACAATCAAGGCGGAGCTTTGAAGGCATGCCTGGGCCTGGTGCATAGTGACAACGCAGAGTGTGAATCGGCCTGTAAGCCCCGTAGGGCAAGGCCTGAAGCACACATCTACGGCATTGTGCTTCTTGCAAAGGACATGGCCATTCACTGCGAAGCACGCTTTGTAGCTGCACGCTTCAGGTCTTGCAGAGGCATGGTGTACACATCAGAGGCTCCCTAGACAGGTAATTTGAATGCCTGCCAGGTAGAGGCACAATAAAAAAGGGCACCATTCGGAGCCCTTTTAATCGGCCTTAGAACCAGCCGGTATACGGAAAATATTTACTTCGCGGCATCTACCATATACTGAATAGCCGCTTTCATATCTTCATCAGAGCAATCCATGCAGGTACCTTTAGGTGGCATTGCGCCTTTGCCTTTGAGAGAGACAGCTAACAGTGCGTCCATACCTGTGGCAATACGTGGAGCCCATGCAGCCTTGTCACCAAATTTTGGCGCATTCGCGACACCGGAGGCATGACAGGTGAAGCACTTGGTGTCATAAGTCTTTTTACCATCGGCGCTGGCAACGCCAGAAAAAGCAACTAATGAAGCAGCAAGAACCAGGCTTGTAGTTAATTTCATATAATTTCTCCAGTTTTATTTACATTTTTCCGATTTTATACACACGTATTAATCGGGTTTCAAGATATTCTAAACAGGTCAACCTGAATAAGGGCTGAACATTCTTACAAAGACAGGCATTAAAATAAAGTAATTTTTTTTATTGCTGCCCAATTATTTTTCATTAATCAAAAATTCAATTAAGGCCTTCTGAGCATGCAAACGGTTTTCGGCTTCATCCCAAACCGCGCTCTGCGGGCCATCCAGTACGTCTTCCGTTACTTCATAGCCACGATAGGCAGGTAAGCAATGCAGGAAGATAGCGTCCGGACTGGCATTCTCCATTAGTTTTGTATCTACTGTATAGCCTTCAAACGCCTGCATACGCTGCTGTTTTTCATCTTCCTGACCCATGCTTATCCAGGTATCGGTAACCACCACATCGACGTCACGAATTGCCTCTAAGGGCTGGTTTGTGAGTGTGGCCTTGTCTTTACAGGCCTGCAGCAAATCAGCCTCAGGCTCAAAACCTTCTGGCACAGCAATCTTGATATTAAAATCAAACTGTCGCGCTGCGATCATCCAGGAATGGCACATGTTGTTGCCATCACCTATATAGGCGACTTCAATATCATTTACCCGTCCCAGCTTTTCCCGCACTGTCATCATGTCAGCCAATAACTGACAGGGATGATTAAAATCAGTCAGGGCATTAATTACCGGCACCCTGGAGTACTCGGTAAAACGGATAAGATTGCCGTGCGGACCCGTACGTATGGCGATGATATCCACCATGCTGGAAATTACCCTTGCAGTATCCTCTATCGGCTCACCGCGACCAATTTGCGCCTCGGCAGGAGACAGAAACAGGGTATTGCCACCCATTTGATTCATGCCAGTTTCAAAGGATACGCGTGTGCGTGTAGAAGACTTGTCAAAAAGCAGAGCCAGCGTTTTACCCTGCATGGTCTGTGATGTGTGACCGGCTTTGACCTCTTTTTTCAGTTCATCTGCGCGATCCAGCACAGACAGCAACTCATCTGTGGAGAGATCCAGCAGGCTGATAAAGTGCCGTATCATTGGGCAAGAAACTCCTCAATAACAGGAATCAGGCGATCTGCAATCTCGCGGATATCTGATTCACTGCAGATCAGCGGCGGCAGCAG
>JAUWVE010000107.1 GCA_030617565.1 Gammaproteobacteria bacterium
TCTTCCTGAATCACAGAATAACCTCTCCTGGGTCATTTATCCTTGAAACAAGGGTGCGTCTTTTGAATGTTCTTTATATAGAATATTAAAAAAGACTACGAGTTGTTGTTATATCAGCCCATATAGTACTTGTTGCACAAGACTGTAGGAAGATAATATGACTTTTTTCCTCAGGAATAAACCTGAATAAGGCAATCAGATCACATTATATGAATAATTATGACCATTTTCGGTCATAAGTGGATGAAAATCGGGAGTTAGATGAGCCAGAGTAGCAATATTATGCCGACGTATATGGCGCTGAGCAGTGCTTTGCGACGAGTAAATAGTCAGTTATCCGCCGCAGAGTGTCATGGTTTGATTGCGGGAGCCCTGAATACGCAAAGCACGGCCTCGATTGCGAGGTTCTTTACTGAAGATGCTGAGTCCTTGCAGCAGAACCCTGAGTTTGCTGAGATTATTTCTCAGCTGGTGCAGGTAAGCTCTGCAGGGTACAAAGATGAGGATTTCAATTTCCAGCTACTGTTGCCGGATGATGCCGTGCCGCTGCTGGAGAGAAGCCGCGCGCTGGCGGAATGGTGCGGGGGCTATGTGATGGGCTTGCTCGAATCAGGCCTGCAAGAATTTGACAAGCTGCCAGAGGATGCGGCAGAAGTGGCAAAGGATCTGGTTGAAATATCCCAGCTCGATGCGTCTGTCGATATCAGTGGCACTGACAGCGATTTGATGCAGCTGGAAGAATATGTGCGTGTTGGCGTGCAGATAATTAATGCGGAGCTTACCAGGGGCAGCAGCCCGGACGAAGATACGCGGGATTCAGTAAACGGGAATGACGAAGATGAATGAGCAGTTCGCAAAACGCCGTCAGGAAGTGATGCAGATGATGGGTGGTGGGGTAGCGATTATACCGACGGCCAGTGAACGGGTGCGCAGCCGGGATGTGCTGTATCCATTTCGTGCTTCCAGCGATTTTTATTACCTTACACATTTTAATGAACCGGAAGCCGTTGCGGTGCTGGTGCCGGGTCGGGAACATGGTGAGTTCATCATGTTTTGCCGGGAAAGAGATCCGGATAAAGAAATCTGGGATGGGCGGCGTGCCGGGCTGGAAGGCGTTTGTGAATATTACGGCGCGGATGATGCCTTTCCGATCACGGATATAGACGAGATCGTGCCGGGCTTGCTGGAGAATCGTGAAAAAGTATTTTACAGTATGGGTGCCAACGATGAATTTGATTCACGATTGATGACCTGGGTTAACGAGGTGCGCAGCAAGGCACGCACCGGGATTACGGCGCCGGCCGAGATACTTGATCTTGGCCATATCTTGCATGAAATGCGGCTGGTGAAGCGTTGTGAAGAAAAGGCTCTTATACAGAAGGCCTGTAAAATTTCAGCACGTGCTCACAGGCAGGCGATGAAAGTATGCAAACCCGGCATGAAAGAATACGAAATTGAAGCGGAGTTTCAGTATATCTTTCGCAAGAAGGGCAGTGAATTTCCGGCTTATCCCCCGATAGTGGCTACCGGCGAGAATGCCTGTGTGCTGCATTACATAGAGAACAGGGCTGAGCTAAAAGACGGTGATATGCTGCTGATCGATGCCGGTTGTGAAATCGATGGCTATGCTGCAGACATCTCACGCAGTTTTCCTGTCAATGGTAAATTCAGCGCCGAACAGCGTGCCCTGTATGAAATAGTACTTGCTGCACAGCAGGCGGCGATGGATACCATTAAACCCGGAACGACCTGGGATATGCCGCATAAGGCAGCAGTACGCGTGATTACAGAGGGATTGATTGAGCACGGCCTGTTGCAGGGTGATGTGGATGAACTGGTCGGCAACGAAGCCTACCAGCGTTTCTATATGCACAAAACCGGCCACTGGCTGGGACTGGATGTGCATGATGTTGGTGATTATAAAGTTAATGACAACTGGCGTGAGCTTGAATGCGGCATGATAATGACCGTTGAACCGGGCCTCTATATCACGGCTGGCGCGGAAGATGTTGATGAACGATGGTGGAATATTGGTATTCGTATTGAAGACGACGTCGCTGTGACGAAGAATGGTTATGAGGTACTGAGTATTGATGCGCCGAAGCAGATTGATGATATTGAGCATTTGATGAAAAGGTGACTCAATTACAAGCAGAAAGTTAAAAGTGGAAAGTGGCTCTTGTGGGAGGCGCGCCTCCCACAGTTCTTTATAGAATTAATAGAGGTGCCCTGATTTGGGGTTATTTACATGAAGAAAAAACAGTATGACCTGATCATTGTGGGCGGCGGCATGGCGGGTGCCAGTCTGGCCTGTGCGCTGGCGGATACAGGTATTCGTATGGCTATCATCGAAGCCGTGCCCTGGCAGTCTGATCAGCAGCCTAGCTATGATGTGCGGACTATTTCTCTTTCACATGGCTCCCGATTAATCTATGAAACGATGGGCATCTGGCAGAAAATTGATAAAAATGCAGTATGCCCGATACATCGTATCCATGTGTCAGATCGCGGCCACCCGGGTATCACACACCTTGACAGAAAGGATGCCGATGTTGAGGCGCTGGGTTACGTAATCGAAAATCGCGCTTTGGGTGCGGCCCTGATGACCCGGCTTGAGTCACTGGAGCATGTCGATATCATCAGCCCAGCTGTGGTCAGCGATATCGATGTTGCTGATGACTTTGCAACACTTACTTGCACAACGGATGGTGAGGATATTACCTTACAGGGCAAGCTGGTGGTTATTGCCGATGGCGGGCGTTCGGGTTTGCGGGAGAAGCTGGGTTTTCAGTCCACCACAGATGATTACCGGCAGACTGCTATCGTCTGCAATGTCACACCCGGGAAAAATCACCGGCATTGTGCCTATGAAAGATTTACCCCGTCTGGCCCGCTTGCCATGCTGCCGATGAATGATGACCGTTGCTGGTGTGTCTGGGCAGTCGATGAAGCAGATGTAGAAGAACTTACTGCTATGCCCGAAGACCAGTTTCTGGAACGTTTGCAGCAGCAGTTTGGTGACCGTTTAGGGCGTTTCTCACGGGCTGGCAGGCGCTACGCTTATCCGCTGGCGAGAAATCGTGTTAAGACACATACTGGCAGGCGCGTGGTGCTGGTAGGCAATGCTGCGCATACTGTTCATCCGGTTGCGGCGCAGGGCTTTAACCTGGGGCTGAGAGACGTGGCCTGGCTGGCGGAAGTACTTGCACAGGCGCATGATCAGCAGCAGGATCCGGGGTCATCGGATGTTCTTCAGCAATATGAAAAGATACGCAATAAAGATACGCAGCGTGTGACAGGATTTACGCATGGCATGATCAAGGTATTCACGAGTCGCCTGCCGCCGGTGATCGCAGCTAGAAATCTGGGCCTGCTTGCCACGGATATATTTCCAGAGCTGAAGCAGGCGTTGCTGAAACGGACCATGGGCCTGACAGGGCGGCAGTCCCGTCTGGCACGTGGCCTGGAATTAAAGGGTAATCTTAACAATAATGCCTGATCAGCAAACTGATATCTTTATCGTCGGTGCCGGCATGGTCGGTTCAGCCGCCGCCCTGTCTTTTGCCCGGGCAGGCTTCAGTGTCAGTCTGGTTGAGGCCAACGAACTGCCGCAATGGTCTGCATCAGAATATAATTTACGTGTCTGCGCTATTAGCGCGGCGTCCAAAAGATTACTGAAGAATGTCGGTGTCTGGCAGCAAATACTGGATAGTCGGGCATCCCCGTATGAACACATGCACGTATGGGATGACAGCGGTAGTCTGGATTTCGATGCGGCAGACAGTGGTCAGGCACATCTTGGCTATATCGTTGAAAATAATCTTATTAATGCCAGTTTGATAAAGCAGTGCCAAAGCCAGTCAAACATCAGCCTGCTGACGGCCAGCCGATTATCATCCATGACCTGGGCAGATGATCAGGTTCAAATAAAACTGGATAACGGTAATGATATCAATAGTCGCCTGCTGATTGCTGCCGACGGGGGTAATTCACAGCTGCGTCGGCTGTCGGGGATAGAAAGTACCCTCCATGATTACCAGCAGACAGGAATTGTGGCCAGAGTCAGGACATCATTGCCACATGAGAATACAGCCTGGCAGCGGTTTCTTGCTAGCGGCCCATTGGCCCTGTTGCCCTTGTCAGATGGCAGTTGTTCGATCGTCTGGTCTGCAGATAGTGCGCGTGCTGAAGAGCTGCTATTGCTGAATGATGTTGATTTCTCTGAGCAGCTGGCTGTCGCTTTTGAGCATCGGCTGGGGGATGTTGAAGTACTCAGCCCACGTGCAGGTTTCCCGTTAATGCTGGCCAATGCCAGGACCTATGTCAAAGATCGCGTTGTACTATTGGGTGATGCGGCTCACAGAGTTCACCCGCTGGCTGGTCAGGGGGTCAATCTCGGTTTTCAGGATGTCGCAGAGCTCTCATCAATACTGCTTGAGTCGGTAGCCAATGGTCGGGATATTGCAGACCCTTTATATTTGAGAAGATATGCGCGCAGCCGCCGTGCAGAGGTGAGTTTAATGCTTGCCGGAATGGATGGCATACAGCGTATTTTCACCAGCCGCCGACTGCTTGTACAAAAGTCGCGCAGGCTTGCAATGAAAATGATTGATCGACTGCCACCGGTTAAACAGTTCCTGGTAGATCGTGCATTAGGAAACTGAAGAGGAAGCTAACGGGGAAATTACAATAAAAAAACAGTATTATTTATTGAAATTATTAAAAAAAACTTGTTGGATTGAGGTACTCAGCTAGAATAAATATTAATTATGTAGTATCTATAGCCGTAATGTGTGGGGGCGTGGCAGATTTTTCCGCATCTGTACACGAATAATAAATTAAATGGACATTTTTGCTGATCCTTATCGGCAAAGCAGTGTTTGGAGGAAGAGTCAGATGAAGCAGAGAAAAAAAATTATTTACGCAGCTGTCTGTGGTGCGGCTATTGCGCTGGGTGCAATGTTTCAAACAGCGACAGCTGCCACCCTTAATTTTGCCATACAGCCTATACTCGGCGAGGAAGCAACCAGGAAATCCTTTCAGCCGCTGGCCGATTATTTCGCCAGGGTTACCGGTGATGAAGTTATTATCCACACTGCGCGTGACTTTCCTGAATACTGGGTCAATCAGAAAAAAAATAATCCCTATGAAATCATTATGGATAATGCCTTCTTCACTGATTATCGAATAGAAAAAGCGGACTGGGTTTCTCTTGCTAAAGTGCCGGGCCTGGTCAGTTACACCCTGGTAGTCACAGCAGATAATGCCGTGTTTGAGGCCAGTGAACTGGTTGGCATGCGAATCGCATCAGGAATGCCGCCTGCGCCATCGGGTGTTTTCCTTGGTCAGATGTTCAGAAACCCG
>JAUWVE010000049.1 GCA_030617565.1 Gammaproteobacteria bacterium
GGCGCAGGACAAATTCTCATGAAGGCCCACGGCATCGTTCCTGCTGATGGTGTAGTGCTGGCCGGTTCCGGACCGCTGCTGCTGTTACTGGCCTGGCAGTACCTGCATGCCGGCGTGAAGATGAAGGCGATACTTGATCTCACCCCTGTGCGTAATCACCTGCGTGCGCTGCCGCATCTGCCGCGCGCCCTGTTAGCGGGTCATTACCTGATGAAAGGAATGAGCTACATGAAAGGCCTCAAACGGTCTGGCATCAGCACATTGCATAATGTTAGTGAGTTACAGGCAAAGGGTAAGAATCAGCTTGAGTCAATCCGCTTCGTCCACCAGGGCAGGCAACAAACCATCGAGACAGATCTGCTGCTGGTACATTTCGGGGTCATCCCTCACAGTCACTTGTCCCGGGCCGCCGGTTGTCAGCAACACTGGGACAGCAGCCAGCAGTGCTGGCGTCCACAGCGGGATGACTGGGGTCAAAGTAGCATCGACGGTATCCTGATTGCCGGCGATGGCGCTGCTATCGGGGGTGCTCGCACGGCAGAACATGCCGGCCGGCTGGCAGCCTTGCAGGCCGTACATTTACTCGGTCGGATGGATTCCCGTGAACGCAACCGTCTGGCCCGGAACGACAGGAAATGGATGCGTGATGAACTGCATATCCGACCTTTCCTGGAGGCCTTTTATCATATACCCGGCAAACTGCTCAGTGTGCCATACGATGAAACCATCGTTTGCCGCTGCGAGGAAGTTACGGCTGGCGAGATACGACAGGCCGTCGCCGACGGCCACAGTGACAGCAACCAGGTCAAGTTCCTGACTCGCTGCGGTATGGGGCCCTGCCAGGGTCGGCAGTGTGCCGATGCGGTCGCCCATATTGTTGCAGCTGCAGGCGGGCAAAGTGTCGACCAGGGCGGTCAATATCGGGGACGCCCACCTGTAACGCCATTAACACTGGGTCAACTTGCCAGCCTGGTTCCCGAGGAAACAGAATGAAGACCGATGTCCTGATCATCGGCGGTGGCCTGATGGGGTTCTCAATTGCCCTGCAGCTGGCGAAACGTGGCACACGGTGCATCGTGCTGGATAAGGACAGTCCGGGGCGCCATGCTTCCGGCGTCAATGCCGGTGGTTTACGCCAGCTCAATCGAGACCCGGCTGAAATACCGTTATCGGTAGCCGCCGCAGAGATGTGGCATAACATAGAGTCATTGCTGGATAGTGATTGTGATACCCATTTCCCCGGGCAGATTCGGATTGCGGAAAATGCAGAAGATATGCAGCAGCTGGAAGAACGTGCCGCGATGGTTCGTGCTATGGGTTTTGAGCATGAAGAGATTATAGGCCAGCAGGAATTATACCAACGGGTGCCGGCACTGGTTCCGCACTGCAAGGGCGGCCTGATTTGCCGCAATGACGGTTACGGTCGCCCATTCCATGCACTCGATGCCTTTCGCCGCAAGGCATGTTCACTGGGTGTGGAATATCATGCCTCAGCACGGGTGGATGCGATAGAACGCAAAAGAAATAAATGGCGAGTGAGTACGCCGAAAGGTGAGTTCCGCGCACCGGTGCTGGTCAACTGCGCCGGCGCCTGGGCCGGACGTGTTGCCAGCGCGCTGGGTGAGCCCGTGCCTATAAAAGCCGCTGCCCCGATGTTGATGATCACGGAACGTCTGCCTCGTTTCATTGAGCCGGTGATTGGTGCGGTGGGCCGCAAGCTCTCGTTCAAGCAGATGCAAAATGGCACTTTATTAATTGGTGGAGCCCATCTGGCGGAGCTGGATTTCGAACACCAGACCACTGACATGGACTGGATGAAACTTGCCGTCAGTGCACGCGCGGTCATGGCCCTGTTTCCACAACTGGAAAATGTGCGCATCGTGCGTACCTGGGCAGGCATCGAAGCCTTTATGCCGGATAATCTGCCTGTTATCAGCAGGAGCGGTACGTCACCCGATGCCTACCATGCCTTTGGTTTTTCTGCGCATGGTTTTCAGCTGTCTCCGGTAGTTGGAAAGATCATGTCACAGCTGATACTTGATGGTCAGGCGGAGTTACCTGTCGAGCCATTCAGTATTCAACGGTTCTGAGATATCCGGAATTAACAGGGCCAGCGTGGCCTGACATATAACAATAGCTATGGGGTATATTAATGCCCACTGGTTACCTGCCACCGTGATGGAGGTCGTGTGGAGCCAATCATTTCAATCAGAAACCTCAGCAAGACCTATGCGTCTGGTTTGTGTGCGCTTGGCAATATCAATCTGGATATTCATCAGGGAGAGATCTTTGCCCTGTTGGGCCCTAACGGAGCCGGTAAGACGACATTGATTAGTATTATCTGTGGCCTGGTGAACTCGGATGCAGGGACTATCAGGGTAGATGGCCACGATGTTCATGCAGATTACCGAAAAGTACGATCGTTAATTGGCCTGGTGCCACAGGAACTCGCTACAGCGACATTCGAGAGCGTCTGGTCAACGATGAACTTCAGTCGCGGTCTGTTTGGTAAAGCACCCAGCCCGGCGTATATAGAAAAAGTTTTGCGTGACCTGTCCCTGTGGGATAGAAGGGATTCCAGGATTATTGCCCTGTCCGGCGGCATGAAGCGCCGGGTGTTGATTGCCAAGGCGCTGGTGCACGAACCACAGATACTATTTCTTGATGAACCAACAGCGGGTGTTGATGTTGAACAGCGGCGTGATATGTGGGAAATGGTCAAAAAGCTGCGCAGTGAAGGCGTTACCATTATTTTGACAACACATTACATAGAAGAAGCCGAAGAGATGGCTGATCGTATCGCTGTGATCAATGACGGAGAGATCAGGGTGGTGGAAGAAAAGTCTGTTCTGATGAATAAACTGGGTAAAAAACAGCTGACACTGACCCTGCAGCACCCCTTAACTCACATCCCATCTGAACTTGGCGAGTATTCACTAGAGATATTAGAAGATGGCAATGTACTGGTTTATACCTTTGATACACAGAAGGAACATACTGGAATCTCTGAATTACTGCGCCAGCTGGGTAAGCTGGGTATAGATTTTAAAGACCTGCACTCCAGTCAAAGTTCTCTCGAAGATATTTTCGTTAACCTGGTGAGGAAATAAGGGCACCTCTATCAATCCATGAATACGCATCTTGAGCCCAAAAAATGTCATCTCTGCGTTAAGAAGCTTCGCAATAGCAAGCTATTACGATGTATATGGACATACAAGTGCCGTGGTGACAGGATGTCATTGAACGGCCGTGCATTTCTTGCCTTGATATGACAATTTGTGAATCACAATCTGGCGTATCCAGAATTAACAGAGGTGCCCTTAACTCATGAATTTCTATGCTATTCGTGCCATTTATGTTTTTGAGATGTCGCGTACCTGGCGTACCCTGATGGAGAGTATAGCTTCACCCATTCTCACAACCTCCCTTTATTTTATTGTGTTTGGAGCAGCTATTGGCTCACGCATGGGAGACATTGATGGTATAGCCTATGCAGCGTTTATCATTCCCGGTTTGCTCATGCTGTCGCTATTGGGTGAGAGTATTTCCAACGCTTCCTTCGGTATCTATTTTCCAAAGTTCTCTGGCACGATCTATGAGGTGCTGTCGGCCCCGGTATCACCGCTCGAAGTCGTTATTGGTTATGTTGGTGCAGCTGCCTCAAAATCGATGATCATCGGCGCGTTGATTCTTCTAACGGCACGCTTGTTTGTGGATTACCAGATCATGCATCCGGCCTGGATGGTCAGTTTTTTGCTGTTGACGACGATTACATTTAGTTTGTTTGGTTTCATCATCGGCCTGTGGGCTGATGATTTTCAAAAATTACAGATTATTCCGATGATGGTGATTACACCGCTGACCTTTCTGGGAGGGGCCTTCTATTCCATCAACATGCTTCCAGATTTCTGGCAAAAAGTGACTTTGTTTAATCCGGTTGTGTATTTAATCAGCGGACTACGCTGGAGTTTTTATGGTGTAGCCGATGTTAATGTTGGTTTTAGCCTGGCTATGATTCTGGTGTTCATGCTGCTGTGTCTTGCGTTGGTGTGGTGGATATTTAAAACGGGATATCGGCTCAAGACCTGAGCTCCTGTGGGCGACAGGAGCTGTCTGCCAGGGCCCACAAATGAAACCTGATTTTATCCGCTACGGTCATGCTTTGAATCGGTGCTTCCATATCAATTTAATCTGAGGTTCATTAACTATGATATTCATCTGTCTTATGGTTAATTTATAGGTGGGGTTCCGGGCAAGTTTTCGATAATATATAGTCTCCAGTACCTGATTCGATTTTCTTCAAAATAGTTTGGTTTATGAATAAAATAAAGCTTTGCATTCTCCTGCTTGCCGTCATGTTACCGCTACAGTTTTCAGTCGCTGCCCAGACAGAGATGAGCCGGCCGATACAGGAAGAGGGCAAGCCGACGGAAATTCAGGTGCTGGGTGCAATCCTTGATGTCGATAAAATTGATAGTGCTGAGCAGAATTTTACTCTTAACTTCTACATGATCTATCGCTGGCAGGATTCGTCTCTGGTGCATGACGGGCCGGGTGATGTCGTTCGCAACTTGTCCGAAATCTGGAACCCGCGGTTGACGATAATGAATACCCAGCGACGCTGGGCAAATACCAAAGATGAGGTTGAAATTACCCCGCAGGGACAGGTGACCTATCGTCTGCATATATTCGGCAGTTTCTCGCAGCCGATGGACCTGCATGATTTCCCGCGTGATCACCATGTCTTTGAAGTACCGGTGGTCGCGGCAGGCTATCGTCAGGGGGACGTTGTTTTTACTCCACTCCAGGACAGTGATTCATTCATGGCGGAAAACCTGTCAGTAGCTGACTGGGAGGTTAGCAATATGCAGGCTGAGCCGCGCATGGTTGCGTTGGCTAATGGCATAAAACTTCCAGGATTTGTTTTTAGTTTCGAAGGCAGACGTTTATTGCACCACTATGTGGTAAAAGCAATTATACCCCTGGTATTAATCGTGATGATGTCGTGGGTTGTGTTCTGGATTGACCCGAAGAATGCAACGAACCAGTTAGGAGTTGCGGTCACCACCGTTTTGACATTGGTCGCCTATCACATAGCCCTGTCAGGGCGGCTACCTGTAATCCCTTATCTGACACAAATGGATAAATTTTTATTCAGTTCAACCCTGCTGGTCTTCCTGAGCTTGATTGAAGTAGTCGTCACTTCACATTTTGCCGCTACTGATCGATTAAGTATTGCCCGTCGAATTGACAGGACTGCAAGATGGTTTTTTCCCATTTTGTTCGGTGCGGCTATTTATGGATCATTTATGGTTTGAGTTTCAAGTTTCAAGTTTCAAGTCCTAAGACGAAAGACGAACACGGCCCGGGAATTCTTGGTAGTAGTTTTGAGATGGTTCAAATCGCATCTTCTGTGTTTACGTGATATTTTCTAACAAATGATGATGAATGGGACACAGCTTGTCTGCATTAAAATATGCCTACAGAAAACTTGATGAATAGGGCGCTGCCTGCACCTGCTTTCTGAGAACAGGGCTGAATCTACTGTATGAAAAAACCTTTCCTGAACGTCAGAATCCGATACAGCATCGGCCGTGTAGCCGACGGTATTATTTATCGCAAAATCCTTCATTTTAGACGCTCGTAGAAGATCATATTATTGCTTATGTTGAAAGATGTTGCCTTTCTCATGCCGGCATTCATGACATTGGGGGCGGCAGTTGATTCCTGGGTACAGCTGCAAAGCCTGTTTGACATTGTGATGGCATTGTTTCTGAGTGTCTGACCAACGGTATGAAAATGCTGACACGAAGTTTCATTGAGGCGCTAGACTATAATTATAAATAGAGATGCCCTATAGATTAAATAAATACTCCGGTTGTCTACCAATTACAGGTAGTCGTTCCAGAGGAAAAGAAGTTCACGTGTAGGTCGCATGTTTTGATGGAAAGACAGCTGAATCAACACAGAGTTATGCCTCGCCACTGGTATCTGCGCCCGGTCACCTGGGCATTTATTGTCCTGCTTGGACTAATAGCGCTGATTACATCGTTGGGCATTATCAGCCTGCAGCGGATTGAACAGGAGTTCCTGCAGGAAACACTGGTTAAGGTTGCGAAGCTTCGCCTGCTTGATGAGATGGTTCACCACTCCCGTCAGCGCTCGGTATTATTGCGTGACCTGGTCATAGCTAATGACCCGTTTGATCAGGATGAAATAACTCAGGTACACAGCGCACTGGCAGGTCGCTATCTGTCGGCCAGAAACGAGTTTTCGGAGCAGCCGTTAAATGAAGAAGAGCGCAAGATCCTTGATCATATTATTGAGCTGAATAGTAATGGTTATGCTGTTCAGCAACAGATAATCAAGCTGGCAACCACAGAGCGGCAGGACGAGGCTCTTGAGCTAATTGCCACTGAGCTCGGGCCGAACCGTGAGATGATCTATCCCGACATGATGAAGATGCGGGAATTACTCGTAGAATCGTCAAATATCTCAACACAGGCCGCGATGCAGTTGATGAGCCGCTATCGTACAGCGCTGATCTGGTTGTTTGCTATTGCCATCTTTATCGGAATTGGTATTGCCTGGCTGGCTTATCGTATAGATTTTCGCCACACTCGTCGTTTGATGTGGCAGGCCTGCCATGACCCGCTGACGGGCCTGGGAAATCGCTACGAAGCCGAAGCGCGGCTAACTGCCCTGATTGAAGACGCAAACCAGCATAATGCACAACATGCTTTGCTTTATCTCGATGTTGATCAATTCAATATCATTAATAATACCTCAGGACAGGCTGCCGGTGATGAATTGCTACGGCAGCTGGCAATCCATCTGCTTGAGACTATCGGCGATGAAACGGCGATTGATCGGGTAGGAAACGACCAGTTTGTAATTTTGTTAAGGAATCAGGGGGTCGATGAAGTAAAACATCTGGCACGACAGTTGCTGGATAGCATCGCCAGAAAACGCTTTGAGTGGTCTGATAAGAGTTATGACATAACGGCCAGCATAGGCATTGTGCTGGTCACAGCTGGCTGGGCTGAGATTGAGTCAATCTGGTCAGATGCATATCTTGCCTGTGATATTGCAAAGGAAAGAGGGGGTGACCGTGTACAGGTGTGGATGAAATCCAGCAAGGAAACAAGGCTACGAAGGGAAGGTATGGACTGGACATCACGTTTACGTCATGCAATAAAGGAAGAAAAGCTGGTACTGTTCAGCCAGGGGATAAAATCACTGGGAAATGGTGTGGTGCATAGAGAGATTCTTGTTCGCTATGAAGCTGACAATGGTGAGATTATTTCCGCATCACGATTCATCCCGGCAGCTGAACGTTATAACCTGATTACAGAGCTTGACTTTTATGTTGTACGCAAAACACTCGAATTTATGTCCACTGATGTAAATGAGCAGAGTTTTTCTATAAACCTTTCCGGTATGAGCCTGGGTAACCGTGAGCTGCTTGATTTAATCATTTCTGAAATTGATTCGAATGGCGTTGACCCGGAACGTGTCTGCTTCGAGATTACAGAAACTGCAGCTATTCGAAACCATACAACCGCAGTTCAGTTTATGAATGTACTGCATGGTCTTGGCTGCCACTTCTTTCTTGATGATTTCGGCACAGGCATGTCATCATTTGGTTATCTGAAATCTTTACCACTGGATATGATTAAAATTGATGCTCATTTTATCCAGAACATTGATAGTGATATGGCAAATCGAGCTATTATCGAGGCGATAAATACCATTGCCCATGGTTTCGGAATGAAAACGGTTGCCGAGGGTGTGGAGAGTAAACAACAGCTGGCAACGCTCAATGATATTGGTATTGATTTTGTACAGGGTTTTCTAATAGAGAGGCCTGCACGTCTGATGGCGGCATAAAGCAGCCGGGTATTTTCACCTTCTTATAGCTGTATTCCCTTGCATTTATTCCAAATGTGATCAATTATTAACGTCGTTATTGTGCCTTCCTTATAGCAGGCTGAGATGCCATTTGTGGAAGATGAAATGAAAACAGGAAAATCATTTTTCAGTACAATTGTACTGACGGTATTATTATCCCTGATTACAGGCTGTCAAACGAAGGCTGAAAATGGGATAAAATTATCACCTGATTTAGAGGAAATGTATAAGGGGCTGAATAGCTTCGTTGATGATCTTTATGTATTACACAAGAAAAGACTGGAAGGTCGTGAGTTTTATATAACAGAAGAAGTCGGAGGCTATGGCGGCTTAACCAATGACCTCGATTTTTATAAACAGGTAAATTACTATGACAGCAAAAGTAAACGACTGCTGAGTACAATTAAATGGGAGAAAAAGAACCCGGACAACATTCATATGATCGATCTGTTCTTGTATGACAATCAGGGCAGATTGAAAAGGAAATATGCGGCGGCCTATCTGCCTTCCCGGCGTGTATCACCGCTTGAAACGTTGATTTCCCTGCATTATTACAGAAACAACACTCATAGCTTCCGGGAGTTTGATATACACGATGTTCGTATTTATGAACAGTGTAATGATATAACGGATGAGAAAAATATTTACTTCGCATTTCACTATGAGGATATCCCTGATTCGTACCAGGAACTGGATGTGGAAAAACATGATAAATATCGTGCCTGCTTTGAACATGCCAGTAGTACTGTAGAACCCTATAACTCACCTTTAAGTGAACTGGCTGAGACAAATACCGACTCTTGAAGCATTATGGATATAGAAGCTGAAAAAATACTGAAACAGACCCGGTCTCTGACTGAGGAAGGGAAGAAGGAGGAGGCACGGATGTGCCTGCTGAATCTACTAAAGGACAAACCGGAAAATATTGCTGCACTGCTCATGCTGGGTGGTTCTTATTATGAGGAAAATAATTTTAAAGAAGCGAAGCTGGTATTTCAGCAATTGATTAAAATTAGTCCCGGTACTGGTCTATATTCAATCGCATTGTTTAATGCACTATGGCAGTTAAAGGAAATAGACGAAGCTCTGGAGGAAATCAGGCGTTTTATGCTGCATGCGGATAAAGATGCAGAAAAAGAAACAATTGCTCGATATTTATCCACCCTCGAAGCGATGGAGAATAGCAAGCAGATAAACAGCACTGTGAAACCCGATAGCAGTTAAACATCCTTGATTAATACAACTATTACCTTGCTATGATCCCCGACAATATGTGTTGCTGTATTAGATAAATGATGGACCTGTTCAGAAAATGATCGAATGGATACAGAGTAATGAGACAATAGTCTGGTGGCTGGTTGCATCATCAGTGACTACTTTTGTTATGTCGCTGGTTCTAGTCCCGATGCTGGTTGTACGCATTCCAGCTGATTATTTTTCATATGAGAAACGGCATACAAAGAAGCCGGAAAAGTACCCGCCTGTAATCCGGATAATAGTCCTGATTCTTAAGAATCTAATGGGCCTGGTATTAGTGCTGGCAGGTATATTAATGCTGGTGCTGCCAGGGCAGGGCCTGTTTACCATGGTTGTTGGTATTATGATGATGAACTTTCCCGGTAAATATAAGCTGGAACGATGGATAGTTGAGCGTGGTCCGGTATTGAGGTCAATTAACTGGCTACGCCGGCGTGCTGGCCATGACCCCTTCATAGTGCATAGCTATGGCAGTCCGGCTTCCTCTGACCGCTGAAGTCAATCGTGCGGTAGATACAGCTCGGGATGTACCGTGCGGAGCTGGCACGCAAACTCTGTTTGAAGTGTTAAGGGTGCCCTTAAGATGTTTCTGACTCTATGCAACTGGAATCATTACTGCTGGAAGACCCTGAAATTGCATTTCGGGCCAGGCAGTTTATGTATTTATATAATCTTCTGGATGAGCAGTTTTCCGGAGACACAGCTGCAATGGCGCACTGGATGCGCAGGAAAAAATGTGTTTCTGGGTATGCACCCTTGCTGGCGATGGTCGATCAGGGCAGGATGGAAGATGTTATTGCTGTCGCATCTAAGAAGAGGTAGAAATAATGTCTGATATAAAGTTTAGCGGAAGTTGTCTCTGTGGCTCGGTGAAATATGACATAGCCGGTGAAATGGTTCGCTTTTCTCACTGCCATTGTCAAAGATGTCGCAAGGCAACAGGTAC
>JAUWVE010000253.1 GCA_030617565.1 Gammaproteobacteria bacterium
CTGCGATTGATCAGACGGGAATATTCGGTGAGGCTGAAACGAAACTTGCTGAGAGTCATCGTCTGAAATACGGTTTGAGGCTGGATTATGTGCAGGCATCAGCTAGCAAGGCTGATGACAAGCCCGAAGCAGGCATGAAAACAGCAAACCAGATGTACCAGATGTACTATGGTGTCACAGCCAGTGATCAGACCGAGACGAATCTGGGTGGCTTGCTGCGTTATGAACATGATTTCAATAAGGATATGGTTGTCTTCACTGGCTTTTCGCGCAGTGTGCGTACGGCAGATGCAACCGAGCGCTATATGAACAAGTTTGCGATGTCACCCGTGCTGCAGTGGGTGGGTAACCCTGACATCAAACCAGAGCAGCATCACCAGCTTGATGTCGGTATTGGTCAGCACAATGATCGCTTCAGCTGGAATGGTGTTGCGTTCTATGATGATGTAACTGACTACATCCTGCGTGATACCGCACGTGGACAGGACGGTACCCTGCTGGCAAATGGTGCGGATATTTACCGCAATGTGAACGCAGTTCTATGGGGTGCAGAAGTAGATGCGTCCTGGGCGATTACCAGCTCACTGGATCTGTCCGGTGCCCTGGCTTATGTGAATGCGACCAATACGACCGATGACGATCGTCCTATTGCACAAACTCCGCCACTTAATGGCAGAGTAGGGCTTAACTACTCTGTTACCCGCTGGGGTGCCGGTGGCCGTATCCGCTTTGCTGCGGAACAGGATCGCATTGATGAACTCAGCAAACAGGAAGTTGGCGAAACAGATTCGTATGCCGTGTTAGACCTTTATGGTAATTACCGTTTCAATGATAACTTCAATTTCCGTGCGGGCGTTGATAACACTTTCGATACAACCTATGCCGAGCACGTTAGCCGTTCCAACCTGATGGACCCCTTTGCGGTCCGTGTAAACGAACCTGGCCGTACCTTCTGGGCGCGGCTTGATGCCACATTCTAGACAGTACTGGCTTAGTAACAGGGGCTGGATTGATATCCGCCCCTGATGTTTAGTGCTGGCACAGGCATGACTTCTTCTGTAGACAGGACTCTGATTTTTGCCCTGTCATTTTCTCTTGCAGTCCATGCTGCTGGAACTGGTCTGGTCACGCTAATGCAAACAGACTCAAGGAAAGCCAGCCATACCGCGCCTGTTGATTTGTTCCAGGTAACACTGCAACAGCTTGAATCACTTCCTGCTGTAGAACCAGAGCCTGTAAAGAAATCAGAACCTGTCACCATGCCAAAACCTGTCGTGGTTTCTAAATCCGTACAGAAAGCCATTCCTCTGCCCGTCCCAAAGCCAGTGCGAAAACCTGTACCCAGACCAAGCCCTGCAAAGAAACCTGAACAGAAAAAAGTCAGTGAAAGCATCGAGCGGCAAAAGCGTGTTGCCAGTAGCGAAGTGAAGGCGAAGGAAAAGTCAGTAGCAAAGCAGGCGGTGGAATCCCAGAAAATAGATTACTTTAGCCAGTTACAGGCACATATCGAAGCATGCAAGTATTATCCGCGTGCGGCGCGCAAGCAAGGGATCGAGGGTCGTGTCGAGGTCAGTTTCCAGTTACTAAAGAATGGTGACGTGAAAGATATCAAGAGCAGTGGGGCACACCGGATACTGAAGCATGCTGCTGCCAGGGCAATTAAAGAGGCACTGCCACTTCCAGTCCCCCCAGATAGTCTGGCCATGCCGGCAAACATCCGCTTCAGTATGCACTACGACCTGACAAGCTAGGGATCTCAGATCCGT
>JAUWVE010000228.1 GCA_030617565.1 Gammaproteobacteria bacterium
GCTTCATGCATGTACAGGAATTACAGCGTATGGGTGCCCAGATCGATCTACAGGGCAATACAGCGATTGTGACAGGAGCGGAAAAATTACAGGGTGCGCCGGTTATGGCAACAGACCTGCGTGCCTCTGCTTCGCTGGCACTTGCCGGTGTCGTCGCCGGTTCCGAAACAGTGATCGACCGCATCTATCATATCGACCGTGGTTACGATGCGATAGAGGAAAAACTCTCCAGGCTAGGGGCCAGTATTAGACGGGTTTCTGGTCAACATTTTGAACGCATGTCCGCAGAGTCGAGAAAGGGGGCCTGACAGAATGACAGAATCACTGACTATTGCCCTGTCCAAAGGCAGAATCCTGGACGAGACTCTACCGTTGCTGGCTGTTGCGGGTATCGAACCGCTGGATGACCCGCGAACCAGTCGCAAGCTGATATTTGATACCAACCGGGCAAATATCAAGCTCGTCATCATCCGTGCCGCGGATGTGCCTACTTTTGTTGAATTCGGCGCGGCAGATCTGGGTGTTTCCGGTAAAGATGTCCTGATGGAGTATGCAGGCGATTTATTTGAGTTGCTGGATCTGGGTATAGCGCGTTGCCGCCTGATGGTGGCTGAGCCGGCTGAAATAGCCGCCAATGATGATCCGGCAAACTGGTCGCGTCTGCGTATTGCGACCAAATATGTACGCATTGCCCGTCGTTTTTTCGCCGCGAAAGGCATACAGACTGAAATCATAAAACTGTACGGATCAATGGAACTGGCACCGTTGGTGGGCCTGGCAGACCGTATCGTCGACCTGGTTGATACTGGCAACACTCTGAAAGCAAACAATCTGGTTGAAGTCGAGCATATTGCAGACATCAGCTCCTGGCTGGTCGGCAATAGCGCATCGATGAAGCTCAAGCACGAGCTGATGCAATCCACCATTGCAGCCATTGCTGCAGCACTGGATGAGAAATAATGAGCAGTTTTTCGATGCTGCAGCTGAATAGCCAGGACGACGGTTTTGCTGAGTCTCTGCAGGCACTGCTAAATCGCAGCCATCAGCAGATAGAGGATGTCGAAGAGGTTGTCGTAGACATCATCAGCAATATTCGTCAGCGCGGTGATCAGGCTTTACTTGAATACACACGTAAATTCGATCGACTGGATGTTGCTGATGCAGCTGAACTTGAAATATCCGGTAGTCGACTGCAGCAGGCGATAGCCGCCATTTCAGATGCGCAACGCGATGCACTGGACATCTCAATTTCACGTGTACGTGATTTTCATCAGCGGCAGGGCGGCAAGTCGTGGAGCTATACCGATGAAACCGGCACTTTGCTGGGGCAGCAGGTAACACCATTGGACCGGGTCGGCATTTATGTTCCCGGAGGCAAGGCCGCTTACCCCTCCACCGTTGTTATGACTGCAGTGCCTGCCCAGGTCGCAGGTGTTGGCGAAACCATCATGGTTGTTCCTACACCGGATGGTGAGCAGAATGAACTGGTGCTGGCGGCCGCGGCACTGGCCGGTGTTGATCGTGTATTTACAGTTGGCGGCGCACAGGCTATAGCTGCACTGGCCTACGGTACAGAAACCATCCCCGCTGTCGACAAGATAGTTGGCCCGGGTAATGCTTATGTGGCAACGGCCAAACGGCGCGTGTTCGGTAAGGTGGGTATCGATATGGTTGCCGGGCCATCGGAAATCGTTGTGCTTTGCGACACCGAAATTGACCCCGAGTGGGTCGCCATGGACCTGTTCTCACAGGCCGAGCATGATGAACTGGCGCAGTCTATTCTGGTCACCACGTCTGTAGATCTTGCAGCGCAGGTACTACAGGCCATTGAAGAATTACTGCCGACTATGGAGCGCGAAGCGATAATCAGGGCCTCGCTGCAGGGACAGGGTGCCGTCATTGTTGCTGAAGATATGGATGAAGCCATTGATGTAGTGAATCGTATTGCGCCGGAGCATCTGGAATTGATCGTTGATGATCCACTGTCGGTCTCGAAAAAAATTCGGCACGCCGGGGCCATCTTTATGGGTGCGTACAGCAATGAAGCAATTGGTGATTATTGCGCCGGACCCAATCATACTTTGCCTACCTC
>JAUWVE010000241.1 GCA_030617565.1 Gammaproteobacteria bacterium
AGGGTTTGCCGTTGTCTGTCAGTTAGCATATACTGTTCTCACTCTGTTCTCATGCAGAATACGGGAACGGGCAGAAAATTGCAAGACGATATGAAGATTAGACAGCTAATAAAACATGAAAAACATAGCAGATATAACATTGAAAGAGCTAGCGGCAAAAGTAGGGGACAGGCTGTTGTCCTGTAATGAAGCCCTGGTAACAGCGGAATCCTGTACCGGTGGCTGGGTATCAATGCTTGTCACCTCTATTGCCGGCAGCTCGGCCTGGTTCGATCGCGGCTTTGTTACCTACAGCAATGAAGCCAAACAGGAAATGCTTGCCGTCGATAAACTGGTCATTGAGATTCATGGCGCTGTCAGTGAAGAGGTTGCCAGGCATATGGTGCAGGGTGCAGTAGAACACAGCCAGGCCCAGGCAGGTTTATCTGTCACAGGTATTGCCGGCCCGGCTGGCGGCACTGTAGAGAAGCCAGTCGGTACAGTGTGTTTTGGCTGGCTGGTCGATGGTCAGTGTGAAACAGAGACCTGCTATTTTTCAGGTGATCGTGAACAGATACGAGAGCAGTCTGTGCGACATGTGTTGACAGGAATGCTAGCCCGGCTTGAGCGAGAAAATGACCGTGGCTGAAACAGGTGAAATGAATTTGGAATCAGATCCTGGCAGGCGTTTGTTTCTTGCCTGCTGGCCGGATCAATCCCTGCAGGAACTATTATATGACCTCGCTGAGCGTTTACAGTTAAAGCACGGCGGACGAAGGACTGAAAGAGAGAATATTCATCTTACTCTGGTGTTTCTCGGCATGGTACAGCAGCAGAAAGAGCAGCAGCTGAGGCAACAGCTGAGATTGCTGGATATAAAGCAATTTGACCTGGAACTTGATCAGACTGGCAGCTTTACCCACTGCAGAATCAACTGGATAGGCCCCTCCATTGTTCCACAGGGTTTGCAGGAGCTGCATTCTGTCCTGAAACGTATCAGCCACGAATTAGGTTTTCATACCGAAGAGCGTCGTTACCGCCCGCATATCAGTTTACTGCGAAATTCCCACAGCGAAACCGGGCACACGATTAAACCTGTGCAGTGGAAAGTGAACAGATACTGTCTGATTGAATCAAGGCAAAAAAGAAACGGCGTGGAATACAAAGTCATAGAGGAATTTCCGCTAGCGGAAGAAAAATAGTAACTGTTTGTCCACGGGTGTGGGCACGTATGTCATAATCCAGAGGAGAATTAACATGGATCAACCAACAACGAGTATCAAAATGGACGACAATAAAACAAAGGCTCTAAGCGCCGCACTGAGTCAGATAGAACGCCAGTTTGGCAAAGGTGCCGTGATGCGGCTGGGCGATGGTGCAGTACAGAATATTGAAGCGATACCTACGGGGTCGCTGGCGCTGGATAATGCGCTGGGTATAGGCGGCCTGCCACGTGGCAGAGTAGTAGAAATTTATGGCCCGGAATCTTCCGGTAAAACGACCCTGACCTTACAGGTCGTTGCAGAAGCGCAAAAACTGGGTGGCACCTGCGCTTTTGTTGATGCTGAACATGCACTGGATCCATCCTATGCGGCAAAAATCGGTGTCGATGTGGATAATCTCCTGGTATCCCAGCCCGATACCGGTGAACAGGCGCTGGAGATCACCGACATGCTGGTACGTTCTGCTGCGGTTGATATTGTCGTCATCGATTCCGTTGCCGCACTGACGCCAAAGGCGGAAATTGAAGGCGACATGGGCGATCACCACGTTGGCCTGCAGGCCAGGCTGATGTCCCAGGCTCTACGCAAGCTGACTGCCAATATCAAGCGATCAAATACCCTGGTAATTTTCATTAACCAGATCCGCATGAAAATCGGTGTGATGTTCGGTAACCCGGAAACCACGACAGGAGGTAATGCCCTTAAGTTTTATTCCTCTGTACGTCTTGATATCCGGCGCATCGGGGCGATCAA
>JAUWVE010000204.1 GCA_030617565.1 Gammaproteobacteria bacterium
GATGACGGGATGATTTCTGTTCTCCAGCGTTTCGAGGATGTCACTTATCTGCTGCTTTCTTACGCTCTTACGTGAAAAATCCAGATGCACCGACAGGATATCAATAGCCAAAGGCGGCTTATTTTTATCAGGCTGCCATTCCATCTGTCCGAGCGTGAATCCCTTTCTAAGCGTAGGTGGCGACTTTGGAAAGTCATGCGAGATCACCTCCTGAAAAGCGACCCTGGACATAAGTCCTGTTCCATAGTTGATAACTTTGCCCTTTACATGATCTGAGCGCACATACCAGGAGTAACCGGATGCATCCGCCAGGTAGCCAACATGATCGAAGTTGCCGCTCCATGCCGATGGCCCGTCTGCTTCCTGCAAGGCAACAACATCAGCATTAATTTTTCTCAGCAGCTCAGCGGTCTCACCAAGGTTGTCGAGAATAGCAGTACCTGGCAGCAGTATCTGATTGAGGCTGTCTTTTCTGCCATGTGCGATATTGAGGGTTAATAAAGTGAGCTTTTTAGTATTGACGATTTCGTCGACGGCAACATTCGGGCCCAGACGAAGAGGTGGAGTAACCTGAGTACATGCCGAGACCATTATTGCCAGTATCGTGAGTGAAAGGCTGACTCCAGGGCGGCTTAAGAAAAATAATTTCATAGTCATGCTAAATTTCGTGATACTCGTACTAGATTAGCCAGTCGATTCCTGTCACCCGCATGATTTTGAATATGCCGCGTTGCTTGCGAGTTGTGCTGGCCTTGATACCTTTCTGCTGCATGAGGTGCTTTCGCATCTCAAGCCATTCCTCTGATCCCCAGAGGTAGGATCTGGATTTTAGCTGTTCAAATACAATACCCAGATCCTGGTAAAGTTCGTCATCTTTGAAATAAAAGCCGAATTCATTGTTGAACAGCCTGGAGCGATAATCAAAATTTGTGGTGCCAATAAAACCGAAGCCATCAGCAGCAATGAACTTTGCATGTAACTTACCGTAGTGTTGATCACCACCCAGTTCCACTGAATCAATCTTTCCTGTCTGATAGATTTTAATACGCGGATTAGCGATCATTTTTTTCCACTCAGCACTGTCCACCAGTTCGGGATTGAGTTCACCTTTCTTCAGACCTGATAACCATTTTTTTAGCAGATCGGGTGATAACAGCAGCCGCGGCGCAGTATCCATATCGATGATGGCCTGTGCCATGAAGTTATCACTGGTTAGCACGGAATTAACAATGAGTTCGAGTATGCCGTCTGGATTTTCCTGTAACCATTTATGCACTTCCTCTACACCGTCGAATATCACCTTGCCTTCAGCATCGTAGTAGCGTGCGACGAAAAAGTAAGGAGAAATAACTCGTAAGTGTTTAAGCGCTTTTCCCTCGCTGCCGGTAGTATACAAAATTGTCTGTATCGAGTTGGGGTTGCGTTCCAGGTTCTGCCTTACATCAGAGACAGCTCTCGGATTGGTCAGGTTGCCAATTTCATGAGCCAGCCTCACCCAGGAAGTTCTATAGCCCTCATTCAGAAATGCAGGCATCTTGTTCAAGCTGGCCTTAATACCCGGGAGATTCTTTACGAATACCAGTCTTTCCTGTGCCTTCTCTCTTTCCTGCTGGTAAATCTCCTCATCACCCGGATACTCTTCAGGGTTTTCTTTATCTGCGAGTATAGGCCGCAGGCGCTTATTGCCTGAATGCAGAAACAGCATGCTGTAGTAATAGGTCGATACGTCAGCAACACTATCATCTTCCTTCTTGCCTTCGGCAGAGGGCCTGAGGATTAGTTCCAGGTCCTGATAGGCGGTAGGATCAGGCGTGCCGTCATCGTGAATGCCGAAATAGGAAACGGATAGATTACGACCGCCGGTTATCAGAATTGCCCGTTGCGGGACATGCCCGTCAACAATGATCAGTTTATCGTGCGCGCGGCGGTTCATTCTTACGAATATCTTCGACAGGGCATTAACGATGACAGTCTGTACACGCGCTTTTTTACCAGTGGGCTGTCCGTTTTTATCCAGCATAAACCCGGCTTCAAGAGCACAGGTTTCCAGTCCCCGCAATTCATTGTGCGTGGCATGCATCGAACCTACAGAGTCCACCATGATGCGAATATCCACGCCACGTTTTACCGCGTTGCATAATGCTCCGAGAATGGCGTAAGCCGCCGTATCACGCTTGAATATGTAGTAAACCATATCAATGGTATAGCTGGCATTTTCTATCATCCAGATTTTTGCCGCCAGGGAGTCCAGTGCATCTTCGTATGACGGGCCAATAATCTTCGTGCGGGCATTATTGATGGGAACTTCGGCAACTTTTGCCAGGCCAATAGGATTGAAATCGAGTTTGTTCGGCGGATACCAGGTTCGCAGCTCATAGTTTCTCGTCACCAGGTCGGCGCTCTGTAATCCCTCGGGTAGCGAGCTGGGTTTGTGGCTCAAGTCCACGCACGATGACAGCAGAAAGCCA
>JAUWVE010000223.1 GCA_030617565.1 Gammaproteobacteria bacterium
CCCGTGTCAGATGAGTATGTAATAAGCCGACCAGATCTGCTAAACCAGGAAGAAACATTCGGTAGCCAGCACGAAGCACTGGAGAGATTAGGCGTGTTCAACGATTTGAGTTTGCCTTTACCCTCGCCTTTAGCTGATGGAAAGCAATACAGACTCGAAGCACGCATCAAACTTGAGCTTGGGCAATTACCTGCGATGATGCGCCCTCTGGCTTACTTTTCATCCTCCTGGCACCTCAACAGCAAGTGGACAGAGTGGTCACTCGAACGTTAAGAAATATCATTGCCGGCCCTGTGCCGGCGCTGATTCTGTCCTTATTGCTGCTAGCAGGTCTACTGCTGCTGAGCTTTGCCGCCCAGAACACAGCAAGGCTAACAGACCTCTACGCCCCACTGCTGGTCATCAACCTTGTGGGTATCCTCGTACTACTGGTACTCAACCTGGGCAGTATTTACAAGCTGATCAAGCAGGTTCGAGAAAAGGTCATTGGCTCAAGACTGACATTGCGCATGGTAGGAATGTTCACCCTGCTTGCCTTCCTTCCTTTATCGGTGGTCTATTATATCTCGATACAGTTTCTCAGCCATGGCATTGATAGCTGGTTTGATGTGCGCATTGAGCAAGCCATGTCTGATGCCACGTTGCTCGGCCAGGTGTCTCTGAAGTCACTTAAAGAAGGGCAGCTTGATACCTTGATTCGTTATGTGCCTGATGTTGTACAGGCGGCGGATAGCCTGGAATTAATCAGTCTGCTAGACAGCATTCGGCGCGATGAAGGATATAATGAAACTGCCATGTTTACACAAGGGGGTCGAATCCTGGCCTCCAGCTCCGAGAAAACCGGGACTTTACTTCCATCTCAACCCGATGAGCGTGTCTTCAGCACACTCGACAGCAACGGTGTTTACGCTGATCAGGAAACAGGCGCAGATGGCAACAGGGTACTCCGAATTGCAGTTATGGTGCCACCATCAACCATGGGTATGCCACCGCATATTTTACAGGCGATCAAGCCCATTCCACTTCGCTTTGCCAATCTGGAATCGAGTATAAATACGGCCATTGGTGAATATGACCGCCTGCTTTATTTACGCGGGCCAATCAAATTTGGATTTATCATGACCTTGAGCCTGGTCAGCTTGATGACCCTGCTGTTAGCTGTTTGGACGGCCACTTTTTCGGCCCGTCGCCTGGCATCACCATTACGCGAACTCGCCGAGGGCACACAGGCAGTTGCTAATGGTGATTACAGCACACAACTTCCCGTGACCAGTCATGACGAACTGGGCATCCTGATCAAATCATTCAACCGAATGACTCAGCAAATTGCCAAAGCTCGAGAAAATGCGGAGCAAAGCCAGAGGGAATTGGTTGAGCAGCATACTTACCTGGAAACGGTACTAAGCCATCTATCGTCGGGCGTGCTTTCTTTTGATGCCAATCGTAAGCTACGTACACATAACAGCCGGGCGTGTGAAATTCTCGAGATTGAAAAGATAGATGAGCTTTATGATCTGGATATTCTTTCTCTGGCTCAGAAACTTACTCAGCTTAAAGATTTTTTTGTTCTGCTTGATAGCACCATTTCTTCTAACCAACCTGAATGGGAGGAAGAAATAACACTCTTTAACACGCGCGGTAAACAGGTACTGTTATGTCGCGGCACCCGACTGCCCGGCAAGCAGCCTGACGGCTCAGCTTATGTCTTTGTATTCGATGATATTACTGTCATGTTACAGACCCAGAGGGATGCTGCCTGGGGTGAAGTTGCGCGACGGCTTGCGCATGAGATAAAAAACCCTCTAACACCAATCCAGTTGTCAGCAGAACGGATAAGGCAAAAATATCTGCATACCCTGAATGATACTGACAAACAAACGCTGGACCGCGCAACCCGTACAATTTCTGAACAGGTTGAATCCATGAAAGAGATGGTGAATGCCTTCTCCAGTTATGCTCAACCCGTCAGCATGAATGTCCATAATGTTGACATCAATCAGCTGCTGGCTGATGTGGTAGAACTGCACAAAGGACATTCCGGCCAGATTGATATCTCACTCTCACTGGACGAGTCCATTTCTCCAATGAAACTGGATTCGGGACGCATGCGCCAGGTATTTAACAATCTCATTGTCAACGCCCTGCAGGCACTTCAGCACACTGAAAATGCAAAG
>JAUWVE010000018.1 GCA_030617565.1 Gammaproteobacteria bacterium
CTTTGCATGGCTATAAAGATGCTGACGATTACTATAATCGGGCAAGCAGCTACCCGCACCTGGATAAAATTCAGATTCCAGCCCTTTTACTGCATGCGCTAGACGATCCGTTCATGGATAGCCGCGTGATTCCTGTCAATATTGAAAGAAACCAGTCCATCAAACTTGAGCTCAGCCCGAATGGCGGTCATGTCGGCTTTTTCCAACCCGCACTCAACAACAGTAGCTACTGGCTCGAAACACGTATTGCTAACTTCTTAAAAGCTGAAATTGAAGAAGAAAAATGAAAACTTAAAGAAGAAAGCCCGGTAGAAGGCAGCATGTAACCTAACGGTATTGTTCATTGTGATAGATCACAACCGGCACGAGCATACATTAATAATTACAAAAACGAAGGACTATCGTTTGCACTATCTCACATAAATAATAATAGCCAGAAAATGAAAAAACGAACCTGCCAAAACAAATAAATGCCAAATACCATGGGAATGCTTTAGTATGTCCTTGTGACCTAAAACATAAAAAACAACACCGAATGTATAGGCCAGCCCACCCGCCGACAATAGATACACGCCCATTTCCGGCAATACCGCTTTTAATGCATCAAAATCAATGACAACCAGCCAGCCCATAATCAGGTAAATAACAACTTGCAGTGCCTCAATACGATTTTTAAAAGACAGCTCAAGCATGATCCCAATGATGGCTAATACCCATACGGAAATTAAAATCCATATTCCATTACTGTCAATCAGCGTAACCAGCATGAATGGCGTATACGTGCCTGCGATTAACAGGTAAATCGCAATATGATCAAGTCGCTGGAATACTCGTTTTACAAATGGTTTTTTAAAGCTGTGGTATAAAGTCGAGACGCTGTAAAGCATCACCAGTGTCAGGCCAAAAGTAAGGAAACCAATAAAAAGCAGGATATCTTTTTGTTGAATAGCAACTGTGATTAAGGCCCCCAGGCCCATTATGGCCAGAACGGCGCCAACAAGGTGAGTGATGCTATTAAACTTTTCTGAATAATACATTTTCGATGTAGATTTCAGGCTTTGCCATATAGTTAGTTTGCAGCCTTTTCAGATACAAACACCTGTTTCTGTAATGCGACCAGGGTTTAAACAGTATTGATCTGACAGCATGATAGCTGAGTCAGAGCTCTTCTACATAACAAATTCCTGCTATCAGCAATAGTCAATGTTGCGTCGATCAGTTGAACCCGCCACCCATAACGGTCATTTAGAATACGTATATGAATAACTCAAACTGCTCTTAGCCGAGCAGGGGCAACTGTCGCTTTGCATATACAACCCTGCATCTCTTCTGCAACGCACCCATCAGAGATAACACGGTTTCGACCCGCATCCTTGGCTTTATACAGGGCAGCATCTGCTCGCTTCAAGAGTGTAGCGAGATCTGCATTACCGACTGCAACGCCAAAGCTGGCACTAACGGAAAAGTCTTCGCCATTAAATACAATCGGTGTCCCGGCAATCATCTGGCGCAACTTCTCCGCAAGCTGTGCGGCCCCGTCATTCACTGAAGTCGTCAGCAATATTCCAAATTCCTCACCGCCGATCCTTGCGCACAGGTCAGATTTACGTATCACTTGCTGTAGAATATGCCCAATTTGTCTTATCGTTGCGTCCCCAGCGGCATGGCCAAACTTATCGTTGATTTTCTTGAAGTGATCAAGGTCCATGACGATGATCGAAAGTACTGCGCCATGCCGCTGATAGTAGTCAACTAACAGTTCTCCCTTATCATAAAATGCACGGCGGTTATTAAGTCCGGATAATTCATCCTTCAGGGCCAGGGCTTCTGCAGCCTCCTTCGCATCTTTGAGTTCATGGGTCAGCATAAAGCTATGATTCAATGTCTTTGACAGGATTTTTCCTGCGCGTATGGCAGAGACAAAGAAAATAACAGCACCTATCGCTACTCCCACCGACAGCAGACTGCCCTGCATGAGAAACCATCCAGTTACTGGTAACAAAAGACAGGCGATTGAAATCAACGTCATGCTGCGATTGGCTGAGTAGACAGAGATTGCTCCGCCTGACATACCTATCAAAAAATAATATATCACTACCTGATGCAGCTGAGAGCTGATGGGCATGATGTAGACAGCACCAATGCCCCAGGTAATCGATGACAGCAGCAGTGTTACAAAATATGGTTTTTCCCAGCCCAATACATCCCCACCCTGAGGTTTCGCACGATTGTAGGACTTAAACAGAATAACCCGGGCAAGTGCAGTACCGGCAAGGACAATACCCCAGCTAATCAGTACTTCCTTCTGTTGCACCGGCCACAGAATTACAGACAGTAGAACACAGTTAAACAGACTGGTGAAAATGGCAGGGTAGGATTGATGGTAAAGTAGCTGCAGCTTTTCTGCTCGTACCAGATCATCCATAGGTGAATTTGTTTTCTTTTCTTCCATGATATTCGTTTTCCAGCAATTTTGAATGCCTGCCCGATAGAATGCAGGCAGGTGATCAGGGTAATTAGCGCAAAGAAACGGAAGACTTACCCGAATTCTTTTTCCCATTGAGTACTAGTGGAGAGTTCACTTTTTCAAACCTTTTCTGGGTGCGGTATTCCGACAGGAGGATTCCACACACCTTGCAGCGCGGGTCAGTACGTGAATTCAGCACATCTGTTTTTCTAAAGTAGTGCTCATGTTCGCCGTGCAGCGCATACACTACTTTTGAATGGAACAGCCTTGTCTTCTGTTCGATAAACTCACTGAAATTGCTTTGTTCTCTATTTTTTTTACTATTAAACATCATTTTTTCCTGGGTTAGCTATCAAATATTTTTATTGTTTAAGATTTACTCATCTTGTTTAAAAAGTAGTGCAAAAATGCCATTCGTCAAGTGAATATGACCGTTTATCTTGACGAATGGGTTTTTTCTGCTATTTTTTAGATAGATTTTAGTTAATCGACAGTATTGATTATCTATATATAAAGGGGCGAAAGCTTAGCGGAAGAGCCGTAATGGCTGAAAATAATCAAGGAGATGAGATAGTGCTTATATTAACAAGACGTATAGGTGAGAAGTTAAATATCGGTGATGACATTCAGATAATTGTGCTAGGGACCAAGGGAAATCAAGTCCGCATTGGGATAAATGCGCCAAAAGAGGTGGCGGTTCACCGGGAAGAAATCTACGAAAAAATCAAACATGAAGGCCTGGCAAATGGAGCTTGACAGCTAGCGATAGAGTCTGACATCGATCCGGTGATCGATGACAGATGCCTCAAATGTGATTACAAGGATATCATCTGTCCCAGTGCAATCATTGAGAGTGTTTGTTGACAGGCACACTTTGGCAAACTATTTTAGCCAGTCAATCAGATCCTGAGTAACGATAGCAGCAGCCTTGTTCAGCGCGGCTACCGCACCCTGAGCATTTTGTTGCGATGCCGGGACGCTCGAAATAAATTCCTGGCTTGCGATGACCCTCTTTGTCCTGTTATTGATCAGGTTAAAACTTATCCGGAGAATGGCATCGGACGTTCCATCATCATTGATATGATGGCTAAAATCGATCAGTGTACTTTCCAGCAGCAGATCAGATTGTGACTGTGATGAGTAAGGAACAACCGCAATGTAGTGACCACTCTTTTCAAGTGCGCCCTGAATAACAAGTAACAGCATGGTCGTCGGTGAATCACCCCATCGGCTGAAAGCGTAGCTGTTCTGCCCATATCGTGCATCTGTATACAGTATGTCAGAACCATTGAAGGCATTCGTACTTCGAATCCGCCCTAACATGAGAATGTTAGTGGGTTTTTTCTCTGTATTTGCCGATGCTCGCATAGCACCCAGGTCAGGATTAAGTGTATAGATGGAAGCAGGAGGAAGTTTCTCACTAACGCATCCTGTCAGACCCATGAACAACACGACAAACAAAAAGAAGCCTCTATTGCTCATGGTAGTCCTCCTCGCCCGGCCCAGGTCTTGCTTGTGTTTGCTTGAAAAGTAGATCAGCGGGGCTGGTTTTAATGTTTTGAATCGTTGCCTGAAGGTTTCCTGTTAATATACCCAGCTCACTTAATAACTGGTTCAAAGAGCTAAAACTCTCACGCATACCTCTGCTCATTTCCTGACTGAGACCTGCTGTATTCTTTTCAAGACTATCAGCTATCTGCTTGACACTAACGGAGGCAGCACTCACCTGCTGCGCGGCTTCGGTGACCTGGCCCTCCATCACTACACCATTTTCCACCAGTTTCTTAATACCACCTAACTGAGCACGAAGATCTTTGATCAGTTCTTTAGTTTCAAACAACAGACCTTCAAAATTCTTCAGGTTTTCATCGCCCAGCAACAAGTTGATGTTGTCCAGTGTGTGGGCAGATTTCTCTGCTAATTGACTCAGGGATTGATCAAATCTTTTAAATGTTGAAGGCCTGGATGGAATGACTGGTATTGTATCCTGAGCACTGCTTAACAGAGGCGCATTCTTATCGAGACCTTGCAGTTCGATATAGGCAAGCCCGGTAATACCGTAGAAATTGATACTGGCTGTGGTATCAGTCTTGACGGCTGTGTCGCGTGTTATACTAAGCAATAATTGCACTTCTTCTGAATTATCCGGATTGAGTCTAATACGCACCACTGTCCCGACATCTACCCCCCGATATTTTACCGCGGCATCTGCGTTCAAACCTGCGACTGACTCTGACAGATGAACATAATAACTATCATAATCCTGCTGGCCTGACTGTTTTGTTAGCCAGTAGACAAAAGCAAGCAGTGCACCTGTCAGTATGACAACAAAAAGACCCACAATGGTGTAATTTATCTTACTTTCCATAACCGCTTCGCAGCCGCCCGCGTTCACCCTTGAAGAACTGCTGGATGATGGGGTGTGGCTGCTGCATTACCTCGTTCAGTGTTCCTTCTGCAATAACCTTCTTATCTCCCAGTACAGCAAAACGATCGACAATAGTCCAGATAGAGTCAAGATCATGTGTGACCATAACGACTGTGAGGCCGAGCATATCTCTAAGCTCAAGAATCAAGTCATCAAATTCCTCAGCACCAACGGGATCCAGACCGGAAGTGGGTTCATCGAGAAATAATAACCTGGGATCCATCGCCAGTGCTCGTGCCAGTGATGCACGCTTGACCATACCGCCACTTAGTTCAGAAGGGTATAGATCTGCAGCGTGATCCGGAAGACCTACCATGTTGATCTTCATATAGACTATTTCCCTGATTAACTCTGCAGGTAGCTTTGTATATTCTTTTAGCCTGATCGCCACATTCTCCATCACTGTAAGCGAGGAATAAAGTGCGCCTTGCTGAAACAATACTCCCCACCGACGACGCAGACTTGCAGCTTCCATGCGACTGATCTTATTCAGATCATAGTCGAATACAGATATTTCTCCTGATGCAGGCTGCAGCAGCATTATCATCTCTTTCATCAGGGTCGATTTGCCAGAGCCACTACCACCTAACAGCCCATATATTTCACCTTTCTGCACACTCAGACTGACACCATCATGAATCACATTATCGCCAAAGCGGGTAACAACATCTGTCACTTTGATGATGGGGTTCATATTCCCAGCTCGGTAAAAACAATAGAGAAAACTGCATCACAGGCTATTACAAGGAATATTGCATTGACGACACTGATCGTTGTGTAACGTCCGATACTCTCGGTATTTCTGGAAACCTGGAAACCCCGGAAACAACCCGTTATGGCTATCAACCAGGCAAAGAAAGGACCTTTTCCAAGCCCAATCCAGAAATGTTTTATATCAAGCACATCCTGTAGGCGATGTATAAATTCGCTATAGGAAATATTCAGATGGAGATGCGAAACAACCATTCCTCCTGCAATACCGATAATATCGGCAAAGAAAATCATCAGCGGCAAAACAAGCATCAACGCAATGATTCTCGGCAGGACAAGAAATCGATGCGGTTCAAAACCCATGGTTCGCATGGCATTGATTTCTTCGGTAATCTTCATCGCACCCAGTTGCGCGGTATAGGATGAGCCAGTTCTTCCGGCAACAACGATAGCGGTAATTAGCGGTGCCAGTTCTCTGGTTACAGATATTCCAATCATATCCACGATAAAGATGTTGGCACCAAACTTCTGCAACTGTACTGCACCCTGATAGGCAATCACGACACCAATGAGGAAACTGGTCAGGGCAACAATCGGCAGCGCCCGTACACCGGCATCTTCAATGTTCTTGATAATAGCTGAATAGCGGATTGACGACGGATGGCGTACTGACAAAACCAGGGCGACAAAGTTCTCACCGACAAAACTCAGAAATTCTGCAATATCGCGCCAGAAAGCTGCCGTGGCTTTACCCAGGTGACGAAACGGTGCCTGTATCCTGGAAAGCACCCCGGGTTTTGAAACTGTATGCTCTGAAACCAGGGGACGAAGCAGCTCGTAAAGCTCTTCAAACTCCTCGCTGGCACCTGATAACTCGATACTGCATTGCTGTGATTTGAGTAAATCTTGAAAATAGATGAAACACATCATACCGGCAGAATCTACCAGCCCTACTGCTGAAACATCCCATTGTATGGAGCTATTTCGAACAGTCCTCGAATATCCTTCCAAAGATTGCACTGCGCTCTGAAGGGTATCAACCGTCCAGTCACCCTGGCATTCAAATATTAAAGTGCCAGTTTTTACATCAACCTTTTGTATCTGTGCCTGCTGTAGTTCCAATTATGTTATCTGCTTATTATCAGATGGTAAGAAACGTAAAATAGTTATAACCTGTTTAGAATACTTAAAAAACCTCCAGGATGCGAGACTATCATTTATATAGACAGGTACTGGACATCAGTAATGCCGACAATAAATCAGGGGCTCCTTAAGCTTTGTGTCATACTTAAAAGTGCCCTTAAATAACAAAACTGAAACAGGGAAAAAATATGAGCACCCTGACTCTTCGCCAGGTCGCAATCGACACCTATAAAGAAAACGTCGCCTACCTGCATCGGGATTGCAAGCTGTATCGCAGTGAGGGATTTCAGGCCCTGAACAAGATCGAAATCCACAAACAGGATAATGGCCAGCCGATTATTGCTGTACTGAATGTTGTCGATGATGATTCTATTACAGCACCAGGCGAATTGGGTTTGTGTGAACAGGCCTTTATTCAACTTGGACATAAAGAAGGGACAGCAGTACGGATCGCCCATGCCAGAAAACCTGCCTCACTCAAGGCCGTGCGCAGGAAGATCGCCGGCGATCGTCTGAATTTTGACGATTACCTGAGTATCGCTCGGGATATAGTCGGTAACCGCTACTCGAAGATAGAGATAGCCGCCTTCCTTGTTGCATGCTCTGAAACCGGTCTCGAGCGTGACGAAGTGCTGCACCTGACCAATGCCATGATCGATACTGGCAAGCGCCTTGACTGGGGAGAACCCCTGGTCGTTGACAAGCATTGTATTGGTGGAATTCCAGGGAATCGCACCACCATGCTCATCGTACCCATCGTGGCTGCACACGGCATGCTGATACCCAAGACATCCAGTCGCGCCATCACCTCACCTGCCGGTACAGCAGATACAATGGAGGTCCTGGCCGAGGTAGAACTTTCGCCGGATAAGCTGCACGAGATCGTACGAAGTCAACGGGCCTGTCTGGCATGGGGTGGCACAGCAGGACTGGCACCAGTAGATGATGTCCTGATATCCGTTGAACGACCTCTATCGATGGATTCCCCTGGTCAGCTGGTAGCATCGATCCTGTCAAAAAAAGTTGCTGCAGGAGCTACTCACCTGATTATCGATATCCCGATTGGCACAACGGCCAAGATCCGCAGCCGCAATCATGCACTGGCCCTGCGCAAACTGTTCGAGTACGTTGGCGATCACCTCGGGCTGCATCTAGAAGTAGTGCTGACTGATGGACGGCAACCTGTTGGCCGGGGCATCGGACCCGTGCTGGAAGCACGCGACATTATGCAGGTATTGGAAAACGATCCAGCTGCACCACTAGATTTACGTGAAAAGGCCCTGCAGCTGGCGGGCAGGATCCTTGAGTTTGACCCTGATGTGCGGGGTGGACAGGGCTATGCCATTGCGCGTGACATTCTGGACTCCGGCAGGGCACTGGCAAAGATGCAGGCCATTATTGATGCACAGGGTAAAAACCAGGCACCTTCTGCAGTCGGTCATTTGTACCATGAAGTACTGGCCAGCCGCGCTGGACGAGTGACTGCCATCGACAACATGCAACTGGCACATATAGCACGTCTGGCAGGTGCCCCTATGGACAAAGGCGCTGGTGTCGACCTGCACAGAAAACTTGGTGACACGGTAACTGCAGGCGACCCTCTCTATTCTATCTATGCCGAGTTCCCGGCTGATTTTGACTTTGCCCGCGAAGCGGCCGAACAGGACTCAGGGTACAGCATCGGCGGCGGAAAGCATGATGAATGATCAACTGCTGCAAGTCATGCCCACTGGAGTAACCACGTGATGTCCTACAGTAATAGAAATAGAAAAGGACTGCTTCTCGGTTTCCCTGAATACAGTGCACCTGCCCGGGGCCTGGCAGCAGCCGCAGGACTGGATTATGCAGAGATCGACGTACACCACTTCCCCGATGGTGAGAGCCGGGTATTGCTGCCCGAACCATTACCGGAACGCCTGGTGATATGCCGCAGCCTGAATCAGCCGAACGAAAAACTGGTAGAACTTGCTTTAGCTGCATCCACTGCAAGAGAACTGGGCGCAGGAGAAATTATCCTGGTTGCACCTTATTTGTGCTACATGCGCCAGGACAAGGCCTTCCATCCTGGAGAGGCTGTCAGCCAGCGTATCATCGGTAAACTGCTCGCGAGCTGGTTCGATGGACTGATTACTGTAGACCCGCACCTGCATCGTGTGCATCATCTGCAAGATGCTGTACCCGTTGCGAAGGCAAAATTGCTCAATGCCACCGAAGCCATGGCCGTCTATCTTGATAGCAGACTGGACAATCCAGTATTAATTGGTCCGGATGAAGAATCGGAACAATGGGTCACGGCCATTGCACAGCGAAATCAGTTTGAATTCCATGTCGCCCGCAAACTGCGCTTCGGTGACAGTGATGTTCAGGTTACTTTACCAGATGCAGATTACCGCGGACGGCACATTGTTCTGGTCGATGACGTTGCAAGCACCGGACGCACCCTTGAAGCCGCGAGCAGGAATCTCATCCCCTACCAGCCTGCCAGCATTAGCGTCATGGTGACACATGCACTGTTTGTTGATGATGCACAGGAGCGACTCAAAGATGCTGGTGTTGATAAGATATGGAGTTGCGACAGCATTATCCACCCGACAAACAGAATCGCACTGGCAGAATCTCTCGCACAGGCATTGATTTAACTGCAAGTAACGTGATCTATCGAAATCACGGTTTCGCTCGGATTTCTTTCCTGCTTAAAATGGCAACTGGATCTCTTTCGCACTTTCCATGATTTCAATCGCTTTTTCTAAATCGAGCTGATCGGGATTCTCTGTTGATTGGGCTTGCAGTCGTTTGTAGAGTTCTGCCTGTTCCCAGGTCTGGTGCACTCCATTTTCATCCTGTACGTAAGCGGCCCAGGGAATAAATTTTGTCAGCGGGAATACCTGCCCTTCCTGAGGTGAGATGTCTACATTCAATCCTGATATAAACAGAACCTTCTTATTTCTATATGCGGGCTCATTTATAATGGTTCTAAATGTACGGTCAAACTCAACCTGGGTGTTTGCCTGTGCAGCTGTAAGTGCCGGCCACTCTGATGAAACAATATACGGCATAACATCAAGCAGGTTATTCTCCAGATGATCTCGTCCTTCCTGTTGAAAACTGATATCACGTTTAAAATAGAACATATCGGGATGTAAATGTTGACCTATAGGCTCACCTGGATCAGTTTTCCATTCATCGTAAGCCAGGCTGGCCACTAGTGCTGGTGATGCAGAAAAAACCTTTGCTGTACTTTTTGATAATTCAGGAACAGGATTGCCTTCGGAATCCACTTGCACGAGCTTATCTAATTTAAGCATCAGACCCTGCTCACGATCTTCATGCAACAGTAAATTATCTACAACAACTTTATAGCCATCATTTCCTTTATAAAGATGAATATTCTTACGGGCAAACTCATATTCACGCAAATACCATTCAAGTTCGCCGCAGATTTTTCCGCAACTGGTGGTCTCGCTGGTGTCTTCTGTCTGCAATCTTCGGTATACCCCAAAACGGCCATTTTCCGGATCATAACCGACGTGACTGGCTTGAATAATAACCAGGTCTTTGCCGTGATGAGCATGGGGGGCGTGCCTGTCGGTAGCTACGATGCCACCAACCACACCGTGATTAAACGGGAAAGAACCAAAGTGTTTTGCGATCAAAATTATCGGGTAGCCCTGGCTTTCATCTGAACAGAATGCACGGGATGGCATTATCTTTCCACGTTCGAAACCCAGTGACCTGGCCAGGTTATAAACGCGCGGCATAAAAAGGCTATAACGAATAGCCACATCAGACATCTGGTAAGCACCCAGGAGATTCGTGATTAAGCCGGTTGTTCCATACATCCTGGTATCCTGTTTATTTATAATTGATTAAGGAAATAATTAGCTCATAGAGCCTGTCAGGCCTCTATACTGCCATTATCTTCACTCAAAAGCTTACACGTATGCAACAACACCATGAAACATCAATTTTATATTAAATGTCTATCTTTTTGTAATTGAAGTGGTGGTTGCTGAGATTACCACCACTTTCTGACCTCAGAGCAGCAAATGAATAGCCTGGCTATGATTGCATAAGGCGAACACAAGATGCCAGATCCTTTGAAAGATGGTGTATCATGGCGGCGCTTTTCCCGGTAACAATGATAATAGTGATCAATTGGCAATTTTAAAGACATTTGTAGGAATGAAAGTTCAAAATTTAATTATAAAATTTTTTCCTACACTGCTTATTGCAATTCTACCGGGCTCAGCAATGGCAGCAGAACATGCCGCTGATTATCTTGATTTGACCTCACACTGGGCAGGCTTTGCCTCTTTAGCACTGTTCTTTGTCGCCTATTTGTTAGTAATGGCAGAAGAATTCACCCATTTGCGAAAATCCAAACCGGTTATCCTTGCCGCAGGTATTATCTGGGGAATCATCGGCTGGGTTTACACCAGTCACGGCATGGGTCATGCAGCAGAACAAGCTGTCCGGCATAATCTGCTGGAGTATGCTGAACTGATGCTGTTCCTGCTCGTAGCCATGACCTATATCAATGCGATGGAGGAACGGCGGGTGTTTGATGCCTTGCGCGCCTGGCTGGTCCGCAGTGGCTTTGGCTTTCGCTCATTGTTCTGGATTACCGGCATACTGGCATTTTTTATCTCACCCATCGCCGACAACCTGACCACTGCGCTGTTGATGTGCGCCGTCGTACTGGCTGTTGGCGGCGACAACAGTCGCTTTGTCACCCTGGCATGTATCAATATCGTGGTGGCTGCCAATGCTGGAGGGGCCTTCTCACCCTTTGGTGATATCACTACCTTGATGGTGTGGCAGAAAGGTATCGTAGACTTCTGGACCTTTTTCAACCTCTTTATCCCGGCGGTAGTTAACTACCTGGTACCCGCAGCGATCATGCATTTCGCCGTACCCAACGTTAAGCCAGAGGCATCGGGAGAACAGGTACAAATGCAGAGAGGTGCACGCAGGATCATTGCCCTGTTTCTCGCCACCATTGCTACCGCCGTCTCATTCCATAATTTTTTAACCCTGCCGCCGGTAATAGGCATGTTGACAGGTCTGGCCTATCTGCAGATTTTTGGCTTCTACCTGAAAAAAACAGCTCACAAGGATCATCATGGAGTACCGGATAATGCTGAGCATGATGGTCAGATGGGCTCGCCGGTTGCATTCGACGTATTCACCCCTGTCGCCAGGGCAGAATGGGATACCCTGTTCTTTTTCTACGGCGTTGTACTCTGTGTCGGTGGACTCGGATTTATTGGATACCTGGGGATGGTTTCCGAGATGATGTACACGGGCTGGGGGGCAACTTATGCCAATGTCGCCGTCGGTGTCATCTCTGCAATTGTTGATAATATTCCCGTTATGTTTGCAGTACTGACCATGAATCCCGACATGTCTACCGGGCAATGGTTGCTGGTCACTCTAACTGCGGGCGTTGGCGGCTCACTGCTCTCAGTGGGTTCTGCAGCAGGTGTTGCGCTGATGGGCCAGGCTCGGGGTAAATACACCTTCTTTGGCCACCTCAAATGGACCCCGGCAATTGCAGTCGGCTATGTCGCCAGCATCCTGACACATATGGCTGTCAACAGTGCCTTTTTCACTTGAAAGTGATCATCGATACAGAAATTCCCAGGATAGTAAAGATGCCACAAACTACTGCTCAGCCGTCAGTTGAAAACAGGGATACAATCACCTCTGTGGATGAAATTCACTGAAAAAATCACTCCGTACTGAACTCATTTACCCGCTATTGGTCATATGAGAAGATATAAGGAAACTCTGATCAATTCATGAACTCGTATCTTACGCCTAAAAAATCCAGTTTTTTCGTTGTAAACCTTCGCAATAGCTAGCTATTACATGCGATTTACGCCTCAAACCTGAATATTTTAGATCGTAATCTACTTCGTCCAGAATTAATCAGAGGTTCCTTAAAGAAAATAACTACAAATTCTAAAAGAAGGAAGTGACAATGAATGGAGCAGAACTTTTTGTCCGCTGTCTGGAAAATGAAGATGTTGAATATATCTACGGCATCCCTGGCGAAGAAAATATCGCCGTCATGGATGTACTGCTGGATAGTTCAATCAACTTTATAACTACACGGCATGAACAGGGAGCTGCGTTCATGGCTGATGTACAGGGACGACTGACCGGTAAGGCCGGGGTGTGTCTTGCAACACTTGGACCAGGTGCCACGAACCTGATCACCGGCTTTGCGGATGCCAACATGGATCATGCACCTATAGTCGGCATTGCCGGCCAGGGTGCAACAACCCGCTTGCATAAAGAAAGTCATCAAATTCTGGATCTGGTCAACCTGTTTGAGCCCATCTCCAAGTACAGCACCCAGGCGCGCGAACCTGAGATTATTCCTGAAATTGTTCGCAAAGCATTCAAGGTATCGCAGGCTGAAAAACCCGGTGGCTGTTTTATTGATTTACCGGAAAACATTGCAGGAGCAGAAGTCATCGGCAAAGAACCGCTTAAAGTTCAGAGTGCAGAGCCGCCGACACCACCTGAATCAAAAATGATACAGGCAGCAGAACTCATTTCAAATGCCCGATTCCCACTAATCATGGCCGGCAATGGTGTCATTCGGGGCAATGCATCAGAGGATCTGGTTGCCTTTGCCGAAAAGCTTAATATTCCGGTAGCGACAACATTCATGGCAAAAGGTGCAATCCCTTTTTCACATGAGCTTTCACTGGGTGCCGTTGGCCTGCAGGCCAGTGACTATGTCTCCTGTGGCTTCGACCGGGCCGATGTGATTATCTGCGTGGGTTATGACATCGTCGAATACCACCCTGAACTATGGAATCATGATAAAAAAGCTAAACTGATTCATATCAATCCTTCAGCCGCAGAGGTAGATGAATACTACATCGTAGAGTGCGGTGTCATCGGTAGTATTTCGCGTGCACTTAACGGCATATCGGAACTCGCCACACCGAATCAGGAAAACAATGCTCAACATCTACGGCAGGCAATAGTCAATGTTATTACTGCACATGCCAACAGCCAGTCTTTCCCGTTAAAGCCACAGAAGATACTATGGGATATCCGCCAGGTGCTTAATGCTGATGATATCGTTATCTCTGATGTCGGTGCACATAAAATGTGGGTGGCACGCATGTACCAGGCTGAAAAACCTAACACCTGCATAATATCCAATGGGTTTGCCTCGATGGGAATAGCGGTTCCGGGTGCCCTTGCAGCTAAACTGCAGCACCCGGATAAAACCATTGTTGCAGT
>JAUWVE010000151.1 GCA_030617565.1 Gammaproteobacteria bacterium
GTCGGTTTTTTCACCCACAACCGTGCCTTCGATATCAGCAAGGCCAATGACTTGCTGAACTACCATCCAAAGGTCAGTGACCAGGATGGCATCAAAACCACATTAGACTGGTACAAAGAAAAAGGACTCATCTGATATGTGCGGTATTGCCGGCATCATGGGCTCACAACGGGCCGATGCCATCAAAAAAATGACCGATATCATGATCCACCGTGGTCCAGATGATTCCGGTTACTATCATGACAATGAAATCTCGCTAGGACAGCGTCGCCTGTCTATTATTGATCTGAACACCGGCCAGCAACCCATTTCTAATGAAGATGACAGCCTGCAACTGGTATGCAACGGCGAAATCTATAACAGCCCGGAGCTGAGAGAAACACTGATCGCCAAAGGTCATCAGTTCAAAACGGCAACAGATGTTGAGGTCATCCTGCATCTGTATGAAGAATATGGCGATGATTGTGTAAAACACCTGCGAGGCATGTTTGCTTTCGCACTATGGGACAGCCGCAAAAGACGTCTGTTTATGGCGCGTGATCACCTTGGCCAGAAGCCGCTGTTCTTCTGCCAGAAAAATGGTGGTTTTGCCTTTGCTTCTGAAGTCAAAAGCATACTGGCCTCGGATATCATCAAGCCTGAGATTGACCTTGAAGGACTGTGGCATTACCTGTCTTTGCGCTTTATGCCGGACCACCACTCATTGTTTAAAGGCATCCAGAAACTGCCTGCCGCACATTACCTGGTACTGGAAGATAACCTGATCTCAATCAACCGCTACTGGGATGTCGATTTCAGGGAAAAGCTTACTGCCAGCAAGGAAGTAATCATCGATCAACTTGATGAGTTATTACTGGATACTGTTAAAGGCCATCTACTCAGCGACGTGCGAGTCGGTGCATTCTTAAGCGGCGGTATCGATTCCGGTACAGTGGCCTCAATGATGGCGGTACTGGGCGAAAAGAATCTCCCGCATTTTTCGCTCGGTACAAAAGAAAAAGAATTTGATGAACTGCCCTATGCCAGGATGGTGTCTGAGAAATACGGCATGGAAGCGCATGAACAAATTATCGAACCGGATCTCATCCACACCATCCCTTCGATGATTTATCACATGGATGAACCTGCTGACCCGTTCGGCTTTGGTGTCTATCTGGTGTCAGAAATAGCGGCTAAACATGTCAAGGTTGTACTCGGTGGTGATGGCGGCGATGAAAATTTTGCCGGTTATGATCGCTACGCCGGTCAACGACTGGTTGACTATTACTGCCTGCTCCCGCAATGGTTCCGCCAGAACATCGTGAAGAAGCTCACAGATCGTATACCTGAATCCTTTGGCTACAAAAGCATGGCACAGAAAGCGGCCTGGGTGAATGAGATGTCGCTATTCTCAGGCGGTGAACGTTATGCACAGAGCCTGGGTGTTCTTCGTTTTACACACGAATCAAAGCATAAGTTATTTACTGAATCAGCCATTAATGAACTGGGTGATCCCTCTTCTGCTGAAAAAATCCTTAAGTTCTTCAATGCCGATAATGCAAACAATGTTGTCGACAAGATGCTCTATACCGACCTGATGACGCGTATCCCCGACCATTTGCTGACCATAGGTGACCGCATGACCATGGCACATTCACTGGAAAGTCGCGCACCTCTCATTGATTATAAGGTGGTTGAGTTCGCTGCCAGCATCCCGACAAATCTGAAACTTAACAGCCGGGCCATGAAAGGAAATCATCTGAAGTATATCCTTCGCGAAGTCGCTTCACGTTACCTGCCAAAAGAATTGATTACCCTTAAAAAACAGGGCTTTCGATTTCCTCTGGGCATATGGTTTCGCACCGATCTGAAAAACTTTCTTCGCAGGCTGTTCGATCAAAGTCGCTTCGTTGAACTCGGGCTGTTTGAAAAAAGCTATATCGATACATTGCTTGATGAACATATATCAGGCAAGGTTGATCATAACTACAGAATATGGGTATTGTTAAACCTTGAGTTCTGGTATCGCATGTATTTCGAAGGTGAGACTGTTGAATCGATGAAAGAATTTTCTGACCAGTTAGCCTGATCTATATTTATTAAGCCATGTCAACAAGGATAAACAAGACACATAAAATTCTTTCCGAAAAGGGTTCTGCCCTTTCGAAATATCAGCATATCATTGTCGGCGATGACTCCTGGCTGTATTTATTCTATTTTGAGCTTTGCACCCTGCTGGGCAAGTTCCCCGGCGCACTGGGGATACTGCTTAGAAAACTCATCTGGCCACGTCTGTTTGGCTCCTGCGGGAAGGGTGTCATGTTTGCTGACAACATCGTTTTACGCCAGCCTAAAAAGATCCACCTGGGCAACAATGTCATCATCAGTGAGTTCTGTGTGCTGGATGCACGCCATGATGATGAGGATGAGGTCATCGTACTTGATGATGATGTCATGCTTTCAACCAACGTCATGATCTCATGCAAGAACGGCTGTATTCAAATTGGTAAAAACACAGGACTAAGCGCACAAACGATTATTCACGCCACCAGTGGCTGTCCAGTCAATATCGGAGACGATGTCATCATCGGCCCACAAAGCTATATCTCCGCCGGTGGGAATTATCATTTCGATCAACTGGATGTCCCTATCCGTGAACAGGGAATCAACCCGGATGGCGGCATTACTCTTGAAGATAATATCTGGCTGGGTGCCAAAGTCACTGTTCTGGGTGGCGTGACCATGGAGAGTGGAAGCATTGCCGGGGCTGGGGCCGTGGTCAATAAATCTATTCCAGCCAATGCAATCTGCGCCGGTGTCCCGGCAAAGGTAATCAAGACCAGGGAGTAGTTTCAGAAAAGATCTTTTTCACCACAGATTTTTTTGTATCTGGCATTTCATCAAATAGCTGTTCTGTTTGCTTTATTTTCAGTTTGTTAGGCTCTTCTAAAACAAAAGACTAAGGTGTTCATTTTTCAGCACACCCTGAATAGCATCAAACCATTTAGTCGCCATTTTCTCTTCACCGCTTGCATTAGGGTGAGCCATGTCATACAAGTCAGCTTCCCCATTAAAACCAGAAAACTGATCAACCAGATGGAGTCATTCAAGGCAAGGATTTTAATCGTATCACTGCTGTTTTCAGCAGCAATCAGGCCCTGACTCAAATAAATGGATAGTAAGGTGCAGGCAGAAGTGCTGAATACTTTTGAACAAGATATTATTTAAACCACCACCAGTAGATATCTGATGCGCATGACATCAGACATCTGCATCCCGACGACTAGAACCTCAGGCCAACCGTCGTGAACACGGATAGGCCGTCACCAAAATAGTTAGCATCTTCCGGGGTGCTGCGATAAGCCAACGAGGTACCAATTTGGGTACGACGATTCAGGTTCATCCGGTAGAAGGCTTCTAAATCGATTTCCTTACCTTCCGGAGACAGGGAAACCCGTGTCTGACTGCTGATAACGTTACGAGAACTGTCGAGTGACTGCGGTACGATCAGGTCAGCATCACCGCTGCTGATACGTAGTGGACTGGAGACAGCAAAACCAGCACGATCGTTATAACGGAACAAATTGCTGCCAATGACGCCTGTCCCCCATGACTGGCTGCCGAGGCCCGAGAAGCCTTGCAGGAATGAGCCTTGCTGCTCCTTCACACCGGTATAACCCTGGGTGAAACTTGCAAA
>JAUWVE010000148.1 GCA_030617565.1 Gammaproteobacteria bacterium
GTTGACCTCGCTTAAGGCATAAACCAGGTCAGCGTGGGATATTTGATCATAAGGGTCCTTGTCAGGCACTTTTTTGAACCAGGCAGGATAACGGCGCCAGGAAAAAGGGGCATTAAAGACAATAGCAACAGCAAGAATCACCATTACGTTCAACTATATTGGCGTAATCACAAACTGATAACCGAGCGCATGCACATCTGCACCACCCACTACGGCACTTAGTGCTGTAGCGCCGCCAGGTGGATGAATTGCTCTTATGTAATACATGACCCCGATTGCCAGCCCCACTGCAACAGCCGCTGCTACAAATAGATCAGGTATCAATATCACACAGCTTACACCAATCACTGCGGATACCATGTGCCCAGCGAACACTGACCAGGGTTGTGACAAAGGACCATGGGGGACAGCAAACAGCAAGACTGCTGAGGCCCCCATAGATGCGACAACTAATGCAGCCGAACCAATGGGTAAGAATATATTGCTTACCAGAAAAATTGCATAAATGCCTGCAAAGCCACCGATACCAGAAATTATTTTTTCGGCGTGGCTAACAGGTGTAATCTCTATACCCAGAAAGGACAGCAGGGCACTCATTCTCTATTCAATCTCTGTCTACGAGGGGCACGTAATCTCTTTGGGCCTTACCGACATATAATTGACGAGGACGCCCGATGCGCTGCTCCGGGTCATCCATCATTTCCATCCATTGCGCAATCCAGCCGACGGTACGCGCCATGGCGAAGACTACGGTGAACATGTTTAACGGTATACCCATAGCTCGCATAATGATGCCGGAGTAAAAATCAACATTCGGGTAGAGTTTACGTTCCTTGAAATAATCATCTTCCAGCGCAATTCGTTCAAGCTCCAGTGCTATCTCAAACAACGGGTCATCGTAGTCGCCCATATCTTCAAGTAAATCGTGACAGGCATCCCGAATCAGCATGGCACGCGGGTCGAAGTTTTTATAAATCCTATGACCAAAACCCATCAGGCGGTAGTCATCATCTTTATCCTTTGCACGTGCAACAAATTTGGGGATGTTTTTTGCTTCGCCTATCTCTTCAAGCGTCCTGATTACCGCCTCATTGGCGCCACCATGTGCCGGCCCCCACAGGGAAGCAATACCGGCACAGACACTGGCAAATGGGTTGGCACCGGACGAACTGGCCAGCCTGACGGATGAAGTACTGGCGTTCTGCTCATGATCAGCATGTAAAATAAGAATACTATTCAAGGCTTTGGCGTGAACAGGGTTGACTACATACTCTTCCGTAGGCAGAGCAAACATCATGTACAGAAAATTTTCTGAATAATTCAGCCTGTTCTTCGGGAAATTGAACGGCAATCCCATCGAGTACTTGTAGCTGTCTGCCGCCAGAGTCGGCATTTTAGCGATTAACCGATGGGCAGAAATCTCACGATGACGCGGATTCGTGACATCGGTCGAGTCGTGATAGAAGGAAGACATCGCTCCAACAGAACCCAGCATAAAGGCCATCGGGTGGGCATCATGACGAAAACCGCTGTAGAAACGGCGCATGCCTTCATGCACCATGGTATGACGGGTAATGTTGGCGGTAAAAGTAGCCAGCTGTATCGCTGAAGGAAGCTCGCCATTTAACAGCAGATAGCAGACTTCAATATAGCTGCTCTTTTCTGCCAGCTGTTCAATCGGGTATCCACGATACAGCAATATGCCTTCATCGCCATCAATATAAGTAATGTAACTGCTGCAGGTAGCTGTCGAGACAAAACCCGGATCATAGGTGAACATACCCAGACTGGAATACATCTTGCGTATATCAAAGACATCCGGGCCATGTGTTCCTGTCAATATGGGCAGGTCAACTTTGTTCCCGTTTCGATTATCAGTAACTGTTACCGATTTTTTTTCAGCCATACTATTACCCTCTTATTCTACTGGCGCACTTCTTCTCATTAGAGTGAAAATGTGTCGAAATGTTTCAGAATGGTCCGGATTATAACAGAATGCCGGCAATCAGAGATTTCCGTGAGCCTCTCACACCTTCAGGCATCTCCACGAATCTTCATATCTACTTCTCTCTGAGTGGCAAAATCAAGCATGCGCCGAATAGGGACCAGTGCTTTTTCGGCGACATTACTATCTATTTCAATAGTTTTACCGCCATTTAGAAGAATTTCACGCAATTTATGCAGGGTATTGATAGCCATCCAGGGACAATGTCCGCAGGAAACACAGCTTGCGCCTTTTCCTGCAGTGGGTGCTTCGAATAGCTCTTTATCACCGGCCACAGAACGCATTTTGTAAAAGATGCCACGATCTGTGGCGACGATAAAGCGTTTTGCATCACTCTGCTGTACCGCATTGATCAGCGCAGTCGTGGAACCGACAACATCGGCCAGCTGTATGATTGAACGCGGGGACTCCGGATGTACCAGCACCCTGGCGTCCGGGTAGCGCTGCATCATCTGCTGCAACTCTACACTTCGATACTCGTCATGCACCACGCAAACGCCACCCCACAGCAGCATATCTGCTCCGGTCTGATGCTGAATATAATCACCCAGGTGGCGATCTGGCGCCCAGATTATTTTCTCTCCCTGATCACGCAGATGGCGCACGATATCCAGCGCAATACCAGATGTAACTACCCAGTCAGAACGTGCCTTGATTTCAGCACTGGTATTGGCATACACCACCACCTTGCGATCAGGGTGTGCATCGCAGAACTGGCTGAAACGATCAATCGGGCAGGACAGATCAAGTGAACAGGTGGCTTCATCTTCAACCATCACTACACGCTTTTCCGGGTTAAGAATTTTGGCTGTTTCTCCCATGAAACGCACACCTGCCACTATAAGTGTTTGTGCTGGATGATCATGCCCAAAGCGAGCCATTTCCAGTGAGTCGGCAACATGGCCACCAGTTTTCAGTGCCAGCTCCTGCAGGTCAGCATCGACATAATAATGTGCAATAAGGACAGCATTCTGCTGCTCCAGTAGCTGGCTAATCTCATGCATTAACAGTGGTTTTTCGTCTGCATTGACCGGCATTGGACATGAGATTGCTGCCGCCATATCTTCTATGCGACTCAGTTCTTCATCACTGATGGTAGTACTTATGGATTCAGGCGTGGAATGATCTGACATGGGAAATTATTTTGCTTGATCTGGTATATTGATTGTTCAGGCATGCCGTAAAGCCCTGCTTAAGAGAACAGGAAAGATAGCAAAACCATGATGGTTTATAAACAGGTAATATACATGGAGCTTATCAAAAAAAGGTACAAACTATGATTAATCACTGCCGCATGGTTTTCACCATTATTCTACTTTTAACTTCCTCCATTGCCCAGTCTTCTGATCTGGCCAAGGAAAAACGTTGGGCTGACCAGGTTGTTGATGCCATCTTTGACGGCGAGCCTGTTACATTGAAAGATGGTGAACTGGGCTTTCTTGCCATCTATACACCATCGTCAATACACAACACAACCGATGCAGCCATCCTGCTGCATGGGCTGGGCGTCCATCCTGACTGGGATCAGGTGATCCGGCCACTACGGTTAGGGCTGCCAGAAAAAGGCTGGGCCACTTTGTCGCTGCAAATGCCAATCCTTGCTAATGGTGTCGGTTATGAGGAATATGCACCGCTATTCAAAGAGGTCCCGGGGAGAATCGAAGCTGGAATAAATTACCTGAAACAAAATGGAGCAAAACGTATTGTAATTATCAGCCATTCTCTCGGGGCAGCCATGGGTGCCTACTACCTCGCCAATAATCAGCCAGACCTTGTTACAGGTTTCGTTGGTATCGGTATGAGTGGGGGTGGAAAAATCACGGGGATGGATAATGTAGTCTTACTA
>JAUWVE010000056.1 GCA_030617565.1 Gammaproteobacteria bacterium
ACAGGAGATTCCGAAGCTAATCATTGAAATCAGTGCGCTGGGTATCTATGCGGTGAAAGGCCCCGATGATGAAGCGGCTCGCCAGATCCTGAATACCAGCCCGGAAGCATTGCAGCGGGTGATTCGGTCAGCCGCTGGAAATCAGGATAAGGACAAGATGGTCGTGATCGTCCGTGCTGATAAGGAAACCCCTCATAAGGCGGTTATCCGGGCACTGTCAGTGGCTGGCCAGATGGGCCTTACACGTATTACCTTTGCAACTGAATCTCAGCCTGGAGATGATTGAGCCCGGTGTCCGAAACTGCTGATACCCGCTATACCGGCTGGGAGCTTTACCGGCGTCTGCTGAGTTACGTTAAACCGTACCGTAAGGTCTTTTTCTTTGCCATTATCGGTATGATCGTAGTTGCTATTACTCAGCCGGGACTGCCCTATCTGATCAAGGGAATTACAGACAAGGGCTTTATCGCCAGGGATTCCGATTACATCCGGATGATCCCAATATATCTTATATTATTATTCCTCATTCGCGGTGCTGCAACCTTTGCATCACAATTTGGTATCTACTGGGTAGGTCGACGAGTCATTTTTGATGTTCGTCGCGAAATGTTCCAGCGTATGATTCATCTACCAACCGCTTTCTTTGATGATAACCATTCCGCCAAGCTGGTGGCGAAGCTGATTTACGATGTTGAGCAGGTGGCGACTGCTGCCACCAGTGCCCTGACCACAGTGGTCAAGGATGGTCTGACGGTTACCCTGCTGCTGGCTTATCTGGTTTATCTGGACTGGCGCCTGACCTTGATGTTTCTGGTCATAGGCCCGGTGGTAGCCATATTCGTACGTTTCATGAGCAAGCGCTTTCGTACAGTAAGCACCTCGATACAACACTCCATGGGGCATATTGCCCATGTTGCCAAAGAAGCAATAGAAGGGCAGAGGATAGTTAAAACCTATGGCGGACATGAAAAGGAAACTGCCTATTTTGAACTTGCCAACGAGGAAAACCGGCAACAGTATTTAAGAAAAGCAAAAGTCTCTGCTATGGCGATCCCGGTGGTGGAAATGTTTATAGCCCTGTCACTGGCTGGATTGATTGCCTTCATGCTTAATCGTACAGACCAGGATTCCGCAACGGTTGGTTCCTTCATCGCTTTTCTGACGGCTGTCCTGTTACTGATGCCGCCAATTAGACGTCTTACAAAAATCAATGAACCGGTACAGACGGGCATTGCCGCTGCACAGAGTGTCTTCGCGCTGATGGATGAGCAGGAAGAACAGGATGGCGCTGAAGGGGTGCTGGGGGCCATAAAAGGCCATGTTGAATTTAAGCAGGTGGGTTTCAGATACCATCCTGATGACAATCCGGTACTTGAAGATATCAGCTTCGAAATAGCACCGGGGAATGTAGTTGCACTGGTCGGTGCATCCGGCAGCGGTAAATCCACCATTGCATCATTGATGGCGCGTTTTTATGACCCGCAGCAGGGACAGATATTGATCGATGGTGTTGATGTCTGCACGCTGGACCTGAAAAATTTGCGTAAACAGCTGGCGATTGTTCCCCAGGAAACCATATTATTTGATGGCAGTCTGGCAGAAAATATTACCTATGGTTGTGAAGGCGATATTTCTCAGCAGGCACTGACTAAGGCGGCAGTCGCGGCGAATGTTCAGGAGTTTGTCAACAACCTGCCAGACGGAATGGATTCACAGATAGGTGAGCGCGGCGTGAGACTATCGGGTGGGCAGCGGCAGCGTATTGCTATCGCCCGCGCTATCTACAAGGATGCTCCCATCCTGGTGCTGGATGAAGCGACTTCCGCACTGGATACACGCTCGGAGCGCCATGTACAGGAGGCCATGCAGCACCTGATGGAAAAGCGTACCACGCTGGTTATCGCCCACCGCCTGAGTACAATTGAGCATGCAGACAAGATTATAGTTCTGCATGAAGGGAAAATTCTGGAACAGGGCTCGCATGTGGCGCTGCTGGAGAAAAATGGTGCCTACGCGGAACTTTATCACCGTAACTTCAGTGATCTGGATGTTGAAGTTGACGAAGTTGAGGAAGCAGGAGAATAATATCGGTGATGCTGCACCGCACAAATTTTCCTCAGCAATGAGGCGGTGAAGTGAGATTCTCCAGCTGGATTCAATCACAATGGCAGAAGAGGGGGCTATACGCCTGGCTAATGCTGCCACTTTCCCTGCTCTACTGCACCATCATGATACTGCGTCGGGAGGCCTATGGCTCTGGCTTGCTGAAGGCACATCGGATAGACAAGCCGGTCATTGTTATAGGTAATTTATCGGTCGGTGGTACGGGTAAAACACCCCTTGTTATCTGGCTCGCCAATCAACTGGCCAGAAAGGGGATAAGGCCGGCAGTTATTAGCCGTGGTTATGGCGGACGAGCAAAAGATTTTCCTTTGCTGGTCAACGCAGAGACACATGCTGCAATTTCCGGTGATGAACCTGCAATGATTGCCCGCAGCCTGGGTTGCCCGGTAGTGATTGATCCTGATCGAGTAGCTGCCGCTAACTGGCTGATTGAGCGGAACCTCTGTGATGTCATTATCTCGGATGATGGTCTACAACATCTGGCATTGGGACGGGATCTGGAGATTGTCATCATTACATCTGACGCGGTTGCCGGCAACGGTCTGTGTCTGCCTGCCGGGCCGCTGCGGGAAAATCCGTCTCGGCTGAAGTCTATTGATCTGGTCATCAGTAGAGAGAAAAAGTCTGCGCTGACAGAGCACACAATGGATTTACTGCCGGGTGAGTGTAGCCGGCTGGACAACCCGGCTATGCGTTTACCCCTGAGTGCCTTCTGGAAGAGTCCTGTCCATGCAATAGCGGGCATAGGCAATCCAGAAGGTTTTTTCAGTAGCTTGAGTACGGCTGGGTTGGAGATTATTCCACATCCATTTCCTGATCATTATGATTATACGCCGGCAGACATCTCATTTGCTGATGGCTTGCCGGTGATTATGACTGAGAAAGATGCGATAAAATGCAGCGAATTTGCCACACGTAATCATTGGGCAGTCACTGTCAGTGTGGAGGTGGATGAAGGTATACTTTCTTCAGTGCTCGAGACAATTAAGGAGTTTGATAGTAATGGATAAAAAACTGCTGGAAATTCTGGTTTGCCCTTTATGTAAAGGGCCGTTGAAATATGATCGCAAAGCGGAGGAACTGATCTGCAAGCCGGATAGATTGGCGTTTCCGATTCGTGATGGAATTCCGGTGATGCTGGAGAATGAAGCCAGGAAACTGGACTAAAATGTTTTACGTTTTACGTGACACCACTACTGTCCTATAAATTTAGCCCGTATGCCTGTTAAGATGTTGCAGACAGAAGCAAAAGAGATTATAGGAATTATTTGACATGAACTTGTATGTGCCTGGTCGAGGCCATTCCTTCTCCCTTGAGGGAGAAGGCCAGGATGAGGGGGCTGATACATCAACCCCTTACCTACTCGGTTTCCCTCACCCTAACCCTCTCCCAATGGGAGAGGGGATTATATGGGATAGCAGTGACCTGATATGTAATACCTAAAATTATATATTACACTTAAAAAGTACACCGTAAATTACTGAATATAATGTCATTTCATATAATAATCCCCGCCCGTTTTGAATCTACCCGCCTTCCCGGCAAACCATTGCTGGATATTGCCGGCAAGCCGATGATTCAGCATGTTTATGAGCGTGCAATGGAGGCGGGTGCTGCCAGTGTAACCGTCGCAACAGATAATTTACGGGTCGAAGAGGTGGTGCGAGACTTTGGCGGTAATGCCTGTTTGACCAACGACAGGCATCTATCTGGCACCGACCGGCTGGGTGAAGCCGCACAGATTATTGGCTTGTCTGATGACGACCTGGTGGTGAACCTGCAGGGTGATGAGCCGTTAATGCCGGCTTCACTGATTGTCGGGGTGGCTGATGTCCTGCATGACGACAACAAGGCTGATGTTGCTACTGCCTGTGTGCTGATGAGTGATCCTGCCCAGATAAATGATCCCCATGTCGTCAAGGTAGTGACAGATCGTTTTGGTCATGCGCTCTATTTTAGCCGTGCGGGCATACCTTTTTTCCGCAATGCAGAAACTGATGAGGCTGAACTGGAGCGACAGGTGTTTCGTCATATCGGCCTGTATGCCTATCGCTGTGGATTTCTGGCTGAATATACGCAGCTTGAACACTGTAATCTGGAGCACATTGAAGCCCTCGAGCAGCTGCGTGTGCTATGGAACGGTGGCAAAATTGCGGTAATGGAAACGACTGTAGATCCCGGGCATGGTGTCGATACGCCAGAAGATCTGCAGCGGGTCAGGATTTTATTTGAGGGATCATCCAGTACATAAACCCCACAAAGAAGGATGAACCGCAAAAACGCTAAGGCATCAAAGGTTTTCTCTTTACTACAAAAAATTCTTTCTTTGCGTTCTTTGTGCCTTTGCGGTTAAGAATGCTTTTTTCTGTTATCCCAGGTTTTTATTGAATAAATCGTATGAAATCATGAAAAAACCTATGTTGATTAGCATGAGGAAAAATCCAATTGGTATTGAAAGATATCTAAATTTACCCCAGAGTGAGACGATGTAAATTAAGAATAAAACAGGGTAAATGACTAACAGGTCTATCCGTATATTCCCTTCTGCCTGACTTTCCCAGAACCAGTATAGCAAGGTTGAAATGATCACAATTGCCAGTGAAGTGCCTGATAATTTATTCTTGTTCATTGGGTTCCGTCGTTATCGTGATTAAATCAGCTGGTACAACTGAAATGCTGAACCGCCAAGGCGCAAAGGACGCAAAGGTTTTTCTTTATTACTAATAATATTCTTTCTTTGCGTCCTTTGCGCCTTAGCGGTTCAATCAAACAATTAATCAATTAGGTCGAGATCAAGAAACTCCTTATGCAATGCTGTTCCATTTTCGCTCAAGACTCGAACTGTTAGTGTTTGCGGGCTTCGACGGGTAGGGTGGCCATGCAGATTGCTCTGTATAGAGGCTGTACTGGTATTCTGTAAAACCAGCGATGGGCCATCTTCCAGAACTTCAATTATTATTCCCAGATTGCCCATATAACAGACACGCATGCCTATCATCGCGCGCAGTTCATTCACACTGATCGGTAGTTTTTCACTCATGCTGTGCCACTCGTAAACGCTATTGGGTACAATTATTAGGTACAATACTACTGCATAAACAACAGGACTTCAGTAAACATGATTAAAGTATTATTTGTCTGCCTGGGAAATATTTGTCGCTCGCCAACCGCTGAGGGCGTGTTTCGTAAGTTGGTAGAAGAACGGGGAATGGTAGATTATATCGAAATCGACTCTGCCGGCACACATGCCTATCATGTCGGTTCACCGCCGGACAGCAGGGCGCAGGAAGCGGCCAGACGTCGTGGAATAGACATGAGCGGCCTGCTAGGGCGGCGGGTTGATGAGGGTGACTTTTATGTCTTTGACTACATCCTGGCGATGGATGAATCAAATGAATATCACCTGCGAGAAATGGCTCCGCCGGAAGAGATATACAGGGTAAGGCGATTTCTTGAGTTTGCTCCCGAGCGCAGTGAGCGGGAAGTCCCTGATCCCTACTATGGCGGTGCCACAGGTTTTGAAAATGTTCTGGACCTGATTGAGGATGCTTCCGCAGGACTGCTAGCCGATATAAAATTGCATCTAAAGTGAATAAAAAACAATAGGATATAAGAAATAGATAATCCAGAGATTGAAGTAGTAATTTCCATAGCTGAGCAAACACTTGAACTGTGCAAGCAGGGTGTAGTGCTAGATCGCTACCCGGTATCAACAGCAAAAAATGGCCCGGGTGAAGAATTCGGCAGTGAATGCACGCCGCGCGGCAGGCACATTATCCGGGCAGTAATCGGTGCCGGCAATGATGCAGGTTCAGTATTTGTGGCACGTCGTCCTACCGGCGAAATCTGGTCGGAAGAACTCGCGCAGGCAGAACCGGATCGTGACTGGATACTGTCCCGGATACTCTGGCTGAGCGGTCTTGAACCCGGTATAAACCGGCTGGAAAATGTGGATACTATGCGTCGCTATATCTATATACACGGCACACCCTATGAAAAGGAGATAGGTCATCCGGTATCGCATGGCTGTATACGTATGCGCAATGATGATTTGATTGATCTCTATGAACGGGTTGGCCCCGGCACCATCGTTACAATTAATTCCTGAGGGACTATGCAACACGATTCTTTACAATTACCCCGCGGCCCGATTATGGCCGATATTTCCGGTCTTACATTGACTCAGGAGGAAAAAGAGCGCCTTTGTCACCCGACCGTAGGTTCTGTAATCCTGTTTTCGCGTAACTATGAATCAACCGAACAGTTGCAGGCACTAACGGCCGAGATACACGATTTGCGTACTCCTCCCTTATTGATCTCAGTTGACCACGAAGGGGGCAGGGTGCAGCGTTTCCGGCAGGGCTTCACACAATTACCGGCGATGCACTGCTATGGTGAGATGTTTGATAATGATCCGGCTGAGGCTCTGCAGCAATGCTCTACCGCAGGCTGGTTGATGGCTGCTGAATTGCTCGAGCTGGGTGTTGACTTTAGTTTTGCACCGATAGCTGATCTTGAGACCGGTGTTTCCGATGTAATTGGTGATCGTGCCTTTCACAGTCAACCGGGCATAGCTGCAGAACTGGCGCTGTCATTTATGCTCGGTATGCGCAAGGCTGGAATGGCGGCAACCGCCAAGCATTTCCCAGGTCATGGTTCGGTTCAGGGCGATTCCCACCATATGATTCCGGTCGATGAACGCAGTTTTAAGCAGCTTTCAGACAATGATCTGGTGCCGTTTCGGGTAATGATCGCCTCGGCTGTAGAGGGAATTATGACGGCCCATGTTATCTACCCGCAGATGGATGAGCAGCCGCCGACCTTTTCAAAGTACTGGTTACAACAGGTGCTACGCAAGGAACTGGGTTACACGGGACTGATATTCAGCGATGACCTGTCCATGGCCGGTGCAAAAATGGCTGGCGGGCCCTATGCCCGCGCGAAAGCAGCAATGGATGCAGGCTGTGACGTGATACTGGTCTGTAATGATACACCGGCACTGAATGAAGTAATCGATGGCCTGTCAGCAGAACCCCTGGCATTACCGGGAGCAAGACTGGATGCCTTCGCACCAAAAATTCAGATGGCCACAGATTTGAAACAATCAGCAAACTGGCAGCAGGCAGTTGATTCCGTCAGGAACATAGCATGATGACCTACCCGGACATTATTAAATTCTGGTTTGGGGAAATCGAGCCAGAGAGCTGGTGGAAAAAAGATGAGTCCTTTGATCAGCTGATACGTGAACGATTTTTAGCTATTTACCAGCAGGCGGCAAATTGTGAGCTTTTTGAATGGCGGCAGGATGCGCTGGGCTGGCTGGCAGAGATCATCATACTGGATCAGTTTCCACGCAATATGTTTCGCGATACCGCGCAGGCATTTGATACCGACAGACTTGCCGTAATCCTGGTTCAGGAAGCCGTTGCCAACCAGGTCGACAGAGAATTAACGCCCCCGCAAAAAAGTTTTCTCTACATGCCGCTGATGCACAGTGAATCAGCCCTGATTCATGAAACAGCAATGGAGCTATACAGCCAGCCGGGCCTGGAATTCAACCTGGATTTCGAGAAAAAACACAAAGCCATCATTGACCGATTTGGTCGTTATCCTCATCGGAATGCAATTCTTGGTCGTGAATCTACTGATGAAGAAGTGGAATTTCTGGCTGGTCCGGAGTCTTCGTTTTGAACTAAAGAAGTTCCAAGTTCCAAGTTCCAAGATCCAAGTATAAAATCAAAAGCGAGAACCATATGGACAATAAGGTTTTGGGGTTTTGGGGTTTTGGGGTTTTGAAGCTTGGATCTTGGAACTTGGAACTTGGAACTTGGATCTTGAAACTTCAGTTAATCCTACTTTCCTCTGCTTCTTTGAGCAGGGTTTTATTGCCGGACTCTGTAAGATAAATATACAGCCCCGGCAGCGAAGCAATCAGAAGCACCGGGATAAAGAACAATGCAACGGCAGCGGCGTCATTTTCTGCTATACCAAACCGCATCAGCAGGCCTACGGTTGCCAGTTCTCTGACTCCCATACCACCGATAGATATGGGCAGGGCGGCGGCCATGAAGGCGAGGGGGATGACCACAAGTATTACCTGGATGCTGACATCCACGCCCAGCCCCATCGCCAGAACATAATAAACTAATACTCCAAGAAGTTGTGCAGCCGCGCTGTAGAGGATGATAATCAACAGTGTGGCAGGATGCTTCAGATAACCATGCGTGGCCTCACCCATGCGCAGCATAAAGCTTATCAGGCGAAAGCGGGCAAGTCGCTCAAGTATTCGGTGCAGCGGCCAGTATGTTGCAGGCAGGGCGATCAGGGTCAGGACGGTGATCGCGCCGGTCAAAATCAGCGTTAGCGTTGACCACAGAGTTTTACTGACAATCGCCACGGAATCTGTCAGATAAATTGCAGCGACATTGATAGCCAGTAGTACAACCAGGCCAATGACTCTTTCAGTCACTATCGGTGATACCGCACATACCGCGTCTCTGTTATTGCGATAGATGTAATAACTCCTGATTAGGTCGCCGCCTGTCGATGTCGGCAAAATATTATTAAACAGCGTTGCTACCAGATAGTGCTTAAACAGCAAGGTTGTACTAAAGGTCGGGTAATGGGTGCGTAGCAGGACCGCCCAGCGTAAGGTACCGACGTAGATACTACCAAGAAGTAGTGAGACAGCCACAGGCAGTGTCCACCAGGAAAGGTTTCCTGCTTTTTCAATAAGTGACGGCCAGTCCAGCTGCCACAACAGGTAGCCGAGCAGCGACAGGCTGACAACAATCTTTGCAGCAAGAAACAAATATTTTTTCAAT
>JAUWVE010000126.1 GCA_030617565.1 Gammaproteobacteria bacterium
ACCAGCAGCGGCTGAATCGGCTGATTCAGCTGATAAAGAAGAAAAGGAGGCTGAATAATCATGTCACGTTTTTACCGTCGCAGAAAATACTGCCGTTTCACCGCTGAAGGCATTACCGAGATCGATTACAAGGATCTGGAAACACTGAAAGCCTACATTACTGAAACTGGCAAGATTATTCCAAGTCGTAACACAGGTACCAGGCCAAAATATCAGCGTCAGCTTGCAAACTCCATAAAAATTGCACGTTTCCTCGCGCTGTTGCCTTATACAGATAATCATAACCGTTAAATACAGGATCAATCAGATGGAAGTCATACTGCTTGAAAAAATCCGTAACCTTGGTGATCTGGGTTCACAGGTCTCAGTTAAGCCAGGTTATGGTCGTAACTATCTAATACCCCAGGGCAAGGCTGTCAGGGCGACAAAGGAAAATATGGAAGCATTTGAAGGTCGCCGTTCTGAGCTTGAAGCAAATGCAAAGGATGCTTTGTCTAAAGCTGAAGCGCGTGCTGCTGAGTTTGAAGATGTAGCTATTGAAATTGCCCGTCGAGCCAGTGAAGAAGGCAAGCTCTTCGGGTCAGTTGCCATTACAGATATCATTGAAGCTGTCACTGCAATTGGCAAGGAGCTTGATAAGGTAGAAGTTAATCTTCCTGAAGGTGCTATTAAAGTGGTGGGTGAGCATACTGTCGATATTTCTCTGCACCCTGAAGTCAATCTATCGCTTAAAGTAACCGTAATTGCCGAGTCATAGTTTTAGGGAACTGCCAGTTTAGACAAAAACAGACAGAAAAAATCAGGGGTTCGTGGTATCCTGCCACGAACCCTTTTTTTATATCTTAGGAACCTCTGATTAATTATGCCATGCCTCTGCGAGACCTGAAGCGTGCAGCTACAAAGCGTGCTTCGCAGCGAATGGCCCGGTCCTTTGCAAGAGGCAGAATGCCGTAGATGTGCGCTTCAGGCCTCGCCCTATGGGGCTTACAGGCTGATTCACACTCTGCGTTGTCACTTTTCACCAGGCCCAGGCATGCCTTCAAAGTTCCGCCTTAATTGTGAATCAGCCTGTAAGCCAGAAGTATGGCATAATCAATCAGAGGTTCCTTAATTACCGGATCAGTCTATGCCGGGTGCAATTAAGGTCCATGCGAAAACTTCATGGACGAATAATAAAGTTCTTTAACAATATATTGTTAGTCATTGATAAATATAGTAATAATACTTGTCTTATACCGCTGAAAATAAACTTGTAGAGTTAAAAACTCCACCTCATTCTATTGAGGCCGAGCAGTCTGTGCTGGGTGGCCTGATGCTTGATAGCAGCCGCTGGGATGACGTAGCGGATGTCCTGGTTGTCAATGACTTCTACCGCAGGGATCACCGTCTGATCTTTGCATCTATTGAAAGGCTGATTGAAGATTCCATGCCTGCGGATGTCATTACGACGCAGGAATATCTGGATAACAGCGGTGAGCTGGAGAAAGCAGGCGGTTTATCCTACCTCGATGAACTGACGCGCAACACACCAAGTGCCGCCAATATATCGGCCTATGCAAAAATTGTGCAGGAACACTCAATTATGAGGCGCCTGCTCAATTCAGTGAACGACATCAATCAAAGTATTTATACCCCTGAAGGCCGCACACCACAGGAGATACTGGATTCTGCCGAGCAGCTGATTTATGCCATTTCTGACGAGGGCGCAAAACACGGATCGGGTTTTGTTGCCGTCAATAAACTACTCAAACAGGCGGTTGACCGGATTGAGGAATTATTTAAATCCGGTTCAGATCTCACCGGTTTATCTACCGGTTTTACAGATCTGGATAAAATGACCACCGGCCTGCAGGATTCAGACCTGATCATTGTTGCCGGGCGGCCATCGATGGGAAAGACCTCGCTGGCGATGAATATTGCAGAGAATGTCGCTGTAGGCAGTGATAAGGCGGTTGCTATTTTCAGTATGGAAATGTCAGGCGAGCAACTTGTTCGTCGCATGCTTACATCGCTAGGTCGAATCAATGCCCAGCGTGTTAGAACTGGTGCTTTGCAGGAAGATGACTGGTCCCGGCTGACGTCTGCCATTAACCTGCTGGATCAGCGCAGGATTTATATCGATGATACACCGGGGCTAAGTCCCTCTGAGCTTCGGGCACGCTGCCGACGCCTGGCAAGCCAGAATGAGGATGGTCTGGGGCTGATTATCATCGATTATTTACAGCTGATGTCACTCGGTGGAAATACAGAAAACCGGGCCACTGAATTATCAACCATTACCCGAAATCTGAAAACACTTGCCAAGGAAATTAATGTACCGGTCATTGCTTTATCTCAGCTCAATCGCAGTCTGGAGCAACGCACAGATAAACGACCGATAATGTCTGATTTACGTGAATCGGGTTCAATCGAGCAGGATGCTGATTTGATCATGTTTATTTACCGGGATGAAGTCTATAACGAAGAGAGCGAGAACAAAGGTATTGCGGAAATTATCATCGGCAAGCAGCGAAATGGACCTACCGGCACAGTAAAACTGACCTTCTTTGGTGAATTCACCAAGTTCGAAAATTTCATCAATCCAATTAGTGCTGAAGCAGCAGGTGATTATTATTAATCTGAGGTTTCTTAAGGAATCTCTGATCAAGTACAATAATTCCTGCGCCTGAGTCTAAGCAAATAATCAGAGATTACTTAAGTATTCCCATGACTCGGCCAGTGCACGCAAGTATTGATTTAGATGCTCTTCAGCACAATTTCAACCAGGTAAGACAATTAGCCCCTGAATCCAGGCAAATGGCTATCGTAAAGGCCGATGCATATGGGCATGGTCTGTTGATGTGCTGTCGCGCATTAAAAGAGGCTGATTCCTTTGGTTTGCTGGACCTGGCAGATGCGATCTCTCTAAGAAAAGCCGGCTTTTCACATCCAGTATGTCTGCTGGAAGGTTTTTTTTCAAAAGGTGAGATCCCTCTGATCGCAGAAAATAATTTCGAACCGGTTATTCACTCGGACTGGCAGTTAGATATTTTAGATAATACTCCGCTGGAACAGGGACTCGCTGTCTGGTTAAAGATTGATACCGGTATGCACCGGCTGGGCTTTGCTCCAGAGAAGTTTAAATCGGTTTTAAATCGGCTATCTGCGATGAAATGTATCAAGCGCGTCTCAATTATGTCGCACCTTGCTGATGCTGATCTACGTGAAGACCCGAAGACCGCTTATCAGCTGAAAGAATTTCTTAGCCGGACAGAATCTACTGGTTTAGATCGCAGCATAGCCAATTCTGCTGCGGTTCTGGCACATCCAGAATGTTATCTTGACTGGGTCCGGCCCGGAATCATGCTCTATGGCTCCTCGCCCTTTGTAGATTTATCTGCCAGCAGCCTGAATCTTAAACCCGTAATGTCATTAAGATCTGAAATAATTTCAATAAAAAAATGTCAGAAAGGCGATGCCGTTGGCTACGGAAGCAGCTGGCAATGCCCACAGGACATGAAGATTGGCGTAGTCGCCTGTGGATATGGTGATGGTTACCCGAGACACGCACCGTCAGGGACACCGGTAATGGTTGCAGGAAAGCTGACTCAATTGATTGCCAGGGTGTCGATGGATATGATTACTGTCGATTTACGCGGAATTGATTCTGCGACAACAGGCAGCCCGGTAGAACTATGGGGCAGGGATGTAAGCGTCGATACTGTAGCGGAAATGGCTGGTACCATTTCGTATGAGTTACTTTGTGGCGTTGCGAAAAGGGTAAAACGGCAGGAAGTCCTCCATGGCTAAAGCAAAATCACTTTATGTCTGCTCAGACTGCGGTGCCCAATCTCCCAAATGGGCCGGGCACTGTAATCAGTGCGGCAGCTGGAACAGTTTTCAGGAAGAAGTTACCGCACCGCTAGTTGGCAAGGAAAGCTCAATGGGCCTGCGATTTGCAAGCTTCGCTGGCAAGCAGAAAATTGTTACCTTATCTGAAATCAGTGCAGAAGATACCCGTCGTTTTTCCTCAACAATCAATGAACTTGACCGTGTACTGGGTGGCGGTATCGTCAATGGTTCGGTGATTCTGATTGGTGGTGATCCGGGAATAGGGAAATCTACCCTGTTGTTGCAGTCGCTGGCTGATATTAGCCAGTCTATGCCTGCCCTCTATGTCTCCGGCGAGGAATCAGTACAGCAAATTGCCTCCCGATCCGAGCGTCTGGGGCTAGATGCCAGCAAATTGCAATTTATGGCAGAAAACCAGGTAGAAGCAATCATTGATGCGGCAGCAAAGGTGAAGCCTGCGGTGATGGTTATTGATTCTATCCAGACACTGTTTACTGATGTTCTGCAATCGGCTCCGGGCAGCGTTTCACAGGTGCGAGAAACGGCTGCGCTGCTGGTCAGATATGCCAAACAAACAGGTGTATCAGTAATCCTTGTCGGTCACGTTACCAAGGACGGTGCTCTGGCCGGTCCTCGTGTACTGGAACATATGGTGGATACAGTACTGTATTTTGAAGGCGACAGCGGCAGTCGTTTTCGACTAGTACGGGCAATAAAAAATCGCTTTGGGCCTGTCAATGAGATCGGTG
>JAUWVE010000142.1 GCA_030617565.1 Gammaproteobacteria bacterium
CGGTTGGCAGATAGTCCCGTCTTCCTGTATAGTTAATTACAAAGGTAAACACTCTTTTTTCTTTATCTACAGGAGCTTCTTCAAACAGGTCAGCGGTGAAGGCTTTTTTTACCATCTCGGGGTCATGACCGCCCCGCCATAGATGCTGCCGGGTATTGCGGGCGATACCGCCCTCAACCAGCGGTCGCGTTACTGCAGGCATATGGCATTCAACACAACCCAATGCAGCGATATCCTGAACTGACAACTCACCAGTGTTATTACCAGGATCGCTGGATGATTGAATTTCAGACACCGTGCCGCAGGGAGGAAAACGAAAAAAGGTATCCCAGCGATCACCCTCTACAACATGGCAGCGGACACAGACCTCATTCGGGTTAGCCAGCATCTTTACCGGATGTGGTGCATTAGTGCTACCCAATACACCCACTATTTCCCCCTCACGGTAATGGCAGGCGGCACAGGTCACACCTTCGTGCTGCAGTTCAGGATCAAACTCCGGGTTGCCCTCCATGATGGGGTCATACTTGTCTCTATCGCGGTAACCCAAAACTTTATGTGGCAACTGTCGGTCTAGCGGAGTATGGCACGAACGGCAGATATGCTGGCTGCTATCGTACTTCCAGTCAGCCTGAAAATAGGGGTCGGTCCAGGCCTGGCTGTGTATTGTCGTCTGCCATTCTGCATAAAATTCCCTGTGGCATACGGCACATTCCTCAGCACTTAGATTGCCTAATTCTGCAGGTGTTTGGGATGTATCAACAGGTACGGCAAAGCGGTCGTCGACGACAAATATATTCATTGGACGAATGAAACGCCACGTTAGAAAACCGAAAAGAATAATAACCAAAGCGATAATGGTGACAGACTTTTTTATATGCGGCATGCCCCTTCTCGCTAAAGTTTTATATACTATCCCGAGCAGGGAAATGAGAAGACAAACACAAAATTAGTTTCACCTGGCATATATACAACATAATATTCCGGGGCTGATAGCTGCAAAAGCGAGTAGTGGTGACGACAGCACCGATGTCGCCACCTGGTACGAGTACTATTTATACATGACTTATCTTTGACCCCTGATCATGTAGCTTACAGACCTGCCATAACGGCATCTTTATCCCATTGCCTGGCCTGTTCGAGGATCGTTTTCGAGTTAATCACCTCAGGATCATAGGCCACAGTAAGTTCATGGATTTGTTCAGGGCTGAAATGGGCCGATACAACGCCTCCAGCAGACCCTAGAGCCTCTTCAAGCTTTGCCCGTTGTTCGGCCGGCAAGTCCGGATGTATGTGAATTAAAATATCTACTATATCCATGCTGCTCTCCTTTGCCGGTATGCCGGCGAGTTGTTGTGGTATACGCTAAACAGACACCACTGATCAAAACTCGTTTCTTCTGTTCAAAATCTCCCCGATCAATATTACTCCAGCGGGTATCCATTGGTATTCCAATCTGTCATGCCACCTTTGACGACGTGTACATCCGCAAACCCACGGCTAGTCAAAATCTGTTGGGCTTTTACTGAGCGTCGGTCAGTTGTACAAACTATTGCCACGGTCTTTTCCAGGTCATCATCAAGTTCGGACAGCTTGTCAGAAAATTCTTCAAGCGGCAGGTTGATCGCTTCTTTGATGTGCCCCAGTTTACCGTCATAGTCCTCATTGGTTCGCACATCGATGATATTAATGTCATCACCAGCATCCATTATTGCTTTCAGTTCAGTGACAGAAATCATGGGTTTCTTTCTTAACTGTCCAATCAGCCTGGGCAGGAATGCAACGAGGGCAAGTAAGCCCAGTGCCAGCATTGCCTTCTGAATTACATCCTCACCACCACCAATCGCTTCGCGCCCAGCATAACCAAGATAGGTATAAGCAATTGCTCCCGGCAGCATAAAGACATAGCTTGCGACAAGGTAGTGCATTAATTTAATACGCGTAAGACCCAGCGCATAGTTTAAAATATTAAATGGAAACAGCGGTACCAGACGCACAAAAGCGACAAATCGCCAGCCTTCTTTCTCTACCCCGTCCATCAATGTTTTGATACGTCCTCCTGTCTTGTTTGCTACCCAGTCATGGGCCAGATAACGTGCAATAAGAAAGGAGCCCAGTGCACCCAGGGTCGCGCCTGTAAGATTGACGAAGGTTCCCATTACCGGACCGAACAGGGCTCCACCCGTTAAAGTTAATACTGACCCGGGTAGAAAGAATACGGTTCCCACTGCATAGATCAGGATGTAGATAACAGGACCCGCAGCTCCAGCTTCCTTTACCCAGTTTTCCAGCACCTCGGCATTGAACTGATCACGGTAGATAATTGCTAATGCGATACCCGTTGCCAGGACAAGAAACAGACCGAGACGAATCAGTTTACTTTTCATTCTCTAACCTCACCCTCAGCCTGCTCATCTGGCCCACCCCATTGGCGACGATTTATCGCATACTCAGAAATCTTTCCATGGAAAGGTAGCAGCAACATGCCAGTAATCCATGACACATCTTTTGCATCATGATATTTATGAATGCCGATGATCATCCCCTGATGGCCACCACGAGGCTGGTCACGATAGGTACCGAATAAACGGTCCCACCATGGCAGGCTGAAACCAAAATTGCTGTTGGCCTCATCATCCTCAACCGAATGATGTACCCTGTGCATATCCGGCGTCACTACGATCCAGCGCAGTACACGATCGAGGGCTGGTGGCAAACCGACATTGCCGTGGTTGAACATGGCAGTAACATTAAGAATAATTTCAAACAGGATAACGGCAACCACCGGCGGGCCCAGCAGCAGGATAGTGGCAAATTTGATCAGCATTGAAAGAATAATTTCCAACGTATGAAAACGTGCACCCGTCGTTACGTCATAGTCCGGGTCGGCATGATGAACACGGTGCAAGCGCCAGAGCACAGGAATAGCATGCACCATGACGTGCTGGACATAGATAACGAAATCCATAATGACGATAGATGCAATAACACTGATATAAAGAGGCAGTTCATAGATGTTGAACAGCCCCCAGCCATGTTTGCTTGCCGTCAATGCGACACCAACTGCGGCGGCGGGAAATAATACGCGTAAAATAAATGAATTGAGGAACACCAGACCAAGGTTATTCACCCAGCGTACGCTTTTCGATACGGTCAGCCGGCGTCGCGGTGCGACAATTTCCCATAAGGCCATCACGGCCAGCACGCCAAAGAAGAAGCCCATTCTTATCGGCTTTTCGTTGGTCAGAATAAATTCTTCCAGATTCACAGCCCTGCCCTCTTTCTAACGTATATTATGCTCTTCGAATAGATGTTGATATATAAGTTCAATAATTACTTGAATATCATGTCCTATTACTTGCGAGAAAAGTTTAAAAAGTTTAACCCGATTGTAATGCCAAAATCAGGTGTCGTCTGCTGACTCATGTTTTCAACAAAAGCAAAAGTCAGCACAGCCTTCCTGCTCATTGCCCAGCGTATACCGAAACTGATCTGAGATGGGCTCTGATCAAGCTGTTGAATACCTGAGTCGTAAGGAGACAGCCCGCCCTGCAGTTGCACTAGCAAGGATAGAGGTCTTTTCAATTGCCAGCCCAGGGTTGTTGAAGCCCGGGCATAGCTTTGTATAGTAAGACCCGATTCATCTTTAGCAAATGGATGTATGAGCCAGCCCTCAAGATGGCCAAATAGTGAATTCTTTCTCCAGGAATAGACTGCCCCGGCAGCTACATCAGGCTCGCCACTGCCCCAGCCTCGTGATTTACTTGCCGTAGGCAACTGCAGAGCAGCAAGCAGGGACAGGCCCCAGCGTTCTCCCTGTGTTAACTTCTGCCGCAGGCGAAGTGAAATATTTCCCATCTCCCAGCCTGCCCGGTCAGACCAGACAGTATTACCACTGGCATCGCTATAGTCCCAGCTGTACTGGTTATCAGGCTGCAGTTCTCTGCCACTATTCGGCAGGCCAAGGGCCTCATGGTAACTGCGCAGAAATTGATCAAGAAAACCTGCTGTCGCGTAATGCACTGGAATAGTCAGTCCTATCTCAGTTGA
>JAUWVE010000258.1 GCA_030617565.1 Gammaproteobacteria bacterium
ATGATGGATCTTGATATGCCTGAAACCCGTATCATCTTCAATGAACAGCGCAAGATTGAGGCGATAGTGCCACAGGTGAGGAACGAGGCGCACCGTCTTATTGAAGAATTTATGCTGGCCGCCAATGTCTGTGCGGCAAAAACTATCTCTGATGCTAACTATCATGGTCTTTATCGCGTACATGAGGGTCCAACAGAAGAGAAACGGGACAACCTGCGTAAGTTCCTGTTTGAGATTGGCTTGAGTTTGGGTGGGGCCGATGATCCTGATGTAACTGACTATTCCCGTCTGCTGGCCGATATGTCACAAAGGGATGATGCCGAGGTGATCAAGCCGATGGTTCTTCGCTCATTAAGTCAGGCGCGTTATGAGCCAACATGCGATGGGCACTTTGCTCTTGGCTTCACACATTACACCCACTTCACTTCACCCATACGCCGCTATCCCGATTTGCAGGTTCACCGTACCTTGAAGGCAATATTGCTGAAGAAGCCTTCACCCTATAGTGAGCTGGAACTGGTTGAACTGGGTGAACATTGTTCGATGACTGAGCGCCGGGCTGATGATGCAACACGTGATGTAATGCGCTGGCTGAAGGCAGAATATATGGTTGACCGGGTCGGTGAAGAGTTCAGTGGTGCCGTAAGCGGCGTAACTGGGTTTGGTCTGTTTGTGCAGCTGGATGATATTTACATCGACGGCCTGATTCATATCACTGCGCTGGGTAATGATTACTTTCAATTCGATGCGGCAAAGGGTCGTCTGACAGGTGAACGTACACGTCAAAGCTATCGTCTGGGCGACAAGTTGCAAGTCACCGTTGTACGGGTAGATGTCGATGAAGGAAGGATTGATCTTGAACTGGCAGGAGAAGCCTCGACATCCAAATCAGATAAAAAGCCTCTCAGTGGAAGAGATAAATTTATGAGTAAAAAGCCTAAAAAAGGGACAAACAAGCATGGCACCGCCAAACGAGGTAAAACTTTATCTCGAAACAAGGGTGGAAAAAAGAACTCAAAAAAAGCTAAAGCAGGTAAAAAGCCCAGGAGATAATCATGGCCGAGGAAATCCTTACAGGTATACATGCCGTGACAGCAGTATTGGAACTGAATCCCAGCCGTGTGCGCCAGGTTTATGTCAATGAGAAAAGAAGAAACAATCGCCTGGATTCAATACTCGAGAGTGTGTCTGCTAACAAGTTATTACTGAAAGAAGTCTCAAGAGACAAGCTGGATAAACTGGCTGACAATCAAATTCACCAGGGCATCATCGCACGCTGTGAAGCTCTGCCTGCACGCGCTGAAGCAGAGCTGATCTGGGATGTTAAAGCCTTGAAAAGGCCTGCCATGCTGCTGGTACTGGATGGTGTTCAGGACCCGCATAACCTGGGCGCCTGTATCCGTACCCTGAACGGTGCTGGTGGAGATGGCATCATTATCCCGAAAGACCGTTCCGCGCCGGTGACATCCGTGGTCCACAAGACCGCTAGCGGTGCCATGGAAAAGACCCCGATCTATACCGTGACCAATCTTTCCCGAACCTTGCAGCAATTGAAAGATGAATGCGGCCTGTGGATATTTGGTACCAGTGATAAAGCTGAAAAAAATCTCTATGAAGTTAATTTTACCGTTCCATTTGCGCTTGTGCTCGGTGCTGAAGGAAAGGGCATGCGGCGACTGGTAACAGAGCACTGCGATGAACTGGTCTC
>JAUWVE010000092.1 GCA_030617565.1 Gammaproteobacteria bacterium
GTTATTTCTGCATATTTTTCATATAGCTCTGTTCGTTCAGCATACAAATCATGCAAACTCTGATGTGGCTGTTTTGCCAGGCCGCGGGTGTCGAGGTTTTTGATACGTTCTGCGATGATTTCGTAGGGCACTGACAGGTAGATGATTTTCGACAGGCTGCATAAATGCTGCATGGCTACTGCAGAATACACTGCGCTGCCGCCCGTCGATATAACTGAATTTTTAGCCTCTATTGAAAGTATCGCCTGCTCTTCAAACCGGCGCAGCTGCATGTAGCCGTCTTTATCGACGATATTTTGCAGCGTTCGCTGTTGCTGCAGACAAAGCAGATCATCGGTATCTATAAACTCAAATTGAAGAGACTTTGCCAGCAACTGCCCGACGGTACTTTTACCGGCACCGGGCATGCCGATCAGAGTGATATTTTCTTTCATCTATAGTGTAAGCGTTTAGCCTTTGTCCATGTGCTTCTTGGTACAGAAAATATTGTAGGTGCGAATTCATTCGCACACAAAATTTCGTAAAGACACTTGTGCGAATCAATTCGCACCTACAAGCCTAATTTGTAACAGGCTGCGAGGTTATTGATTGAAGATGATTATTTATGAACAAATTGAGGTGTCTTTATCAGGAATAGCCAAAATTTTCTTTCATGGTCTTTTTTATCCAGCTTTCTACTTTTTCATTCAGCTCACGTGCTTTCAGGCCTTTTGATTCGATCAATGGCCCGATAATCACCTTGATACGCCCAGGATACTTGCGGAAACTCTCTTTCGGCCAGAATTCACCGGCATTCAGGGCCACCGGAACTACCGGTGTTCCCGTCTTTACCGCCAGCAGGGCGCCGCCTGGTTCAAAAGTTGCCTGTTCACCCGGCGGCACGCGTGTACCTTCAGGGAAAATAACCATGGTACGCCCCTGCTTGAGTAATGCTCCGCCCTTTTCAACCAGCTGATTCAATGCTGCTCGCGGTGTACCACGATCAATACCGACTGGTCGGGTTAAATAAAGACCCCAGCCGAATACAGGGATCACAAACAAATCTTTGTTAAACACCCATGCCGGTTGTTTGAACAAGAAGTTTGTAGCTATGGTCTCCCACGTGGACTGGTGCTTGGGCAGGGCAATATATGGTTCTGCTGGCAGGTTCTCTTTGCCCTGTACTTCATAAGTCAGGCCACAGCATACTTTCAGCAACCACATCTGAAATAATGCCCAGCTTCTAATCAGTGCCGAGCGATATTTATAATCAAACGGTGAAATGAGCACCAGGATAAGAAACATGATGATCAGGCTGGGCACCATAAACAAGTAATAGAGGGATGACCTTATCCACGGCAACAGGCCATCACGATTTGTGCTTTCTTCATACATTGATCAGAGGCTCCCTAGTCTCTCGCGAATAGTTACATCCAGGTCACCCGCCAGCAAGGCATCGGTAAAGGATGCAAGATCCTTAAAATCTATCACTTCCTCAGGAGCAAGTGGGCTATCATCCTTTTTTAGCATTTTTAGTGTCTTCTTGCCCTTTCCTGTTTTAACTAGCACAGGCAACGCACCGACCTCCTGAGCTGCCTGCAGGTCACGCATAGAGTCGCCTACTGCAGGGACACCACTCATTTCTATCTTCAGCCTGGCGGCGACATCACGAAACATTCCTGTAGCCGGCTTACGGCAGCTGCAGCCTTCATCAGGACCATGTGGACAAAAAAAGACTGCCTCAATTAACCCGCCTTTTGCTCGGGTCTCATTCAGCATGTGTCGATGAATTTCATTGAGAGTGGCAAGATTAAACAGACCTCGTGCGATGCCTGACTGATTCGTTAACACTACAACACGAAAGCCATGCCGATGCAGCAGGGCTATCGCATCCAGTGATCCGGGAATGGGCTGCCATTCATCAACAGATTTGATGAAATCATCGGAATCCTGGTTTATGACACCGTCGCGGTCTAGGATAATAGTCTTCATGAGTTTCCGTTAGGGTATCTTTATTCCTGGCCTCGGAATTCAGACACCCTGATGCGTCCATCGATCATTTTTGCATTTCGCTTCATCAGTTTGTCCATTTTTTTCCAGAAGGCATCGAGTAAATCAAAATTACCGGCAATTGCCGTCCCCATCACAAGGATCAGCAAATCCGCCGTTTCTTCAGCCATTTCTTCCATACCCTTGCCCTTGGTTACACAGGAAGACATTTCACCCAGCTCTTCGGCCATCAGCGCGATGCGGTAAACCATATCTTCACCACCGGTGCCGCTGAAATCATGCTTGTCATGAAACGACTGCACCATCGCCAGCATCTGAGCATAGGAGTCCCGGCTTGTTGTTTCTTCTGACATTGTCATGCTCCTTTATTGCAATTGCGACAAATCAGCGGTGCGCAGAAACATCTCACCCAGGCGCTGCAGCAGGGCCAGCCGATTGTTACGTAAGGCCAGGTCTTCATCCATCACCATAACTTCATCAAAGAAACCATCGACAACCGTCCGCAACGATGCCAGACGCGACAGGGCAGCTGTATAGTCACCCTGATCAAACATCGCATCTACCTCGGCAGACAGGCCAATCATTTGATCATACAGCGCACGTTCTGCCTTTTCTGTTAATAATGCCGGATCAATAACAGTTGTTTCTTCCCAGTCTGCCTTGCGCAGGATATTCTGGATTCGTTTGTTTGCCGCGGCCAGCGCAGGGGCAGCATCCAGTTGGGCAAAGGCATCAACGGCGAGTAAGCGATCATTGAAGTCTGCCGGTCGCGTTGGACGTCGATGCTTGACGCTGCTTATTTGCCGCTTGCTGTAACCCTTGTCTAAATAGTAGGCCTGCAACCGATCCAACATAAATGAGAAAATCAGCTCAACGACTTCATCCGATTTTTCATCACCGAGCTCATAGCCCGCAACAGCCAGTACCAGTAACTGGCGAAGATCAAAATCGAGTTTCAATTCGATCATTATTCTCAACACACCGAGTGCCGCACGTCTTAATGCGAAGGGATCTTTGTCACCGCTGGGTATCTCGCCAATACTGAAGATACCGCACAGGGTATCCAGCTTGTCGGCAATGGACAACACCTGCCCGGTCGCTGTGGCTGGCAATGAATCACCGGCAAAGCGCGGCAGATACTGCTGCTCTATGGCTTCAGCAATCTCATGTTCTTCACCCTGCTCCAGTGCATAATAACGCCCCATCACACCCTGCAGATCAGGAAACTCGGCCACCATACCGGTCAACAGATCTGCCTTGGCCAACAGCGCAGCACGCTCTGCCTTTCCGGTGTCTGCACCCAGCAATCCAGCAATCTGGCCGGCCAGTGCCTGCACCCGTATTGTACGGTCATAGACACTGCCCAGTTTGTTATGAAAAACCACTGTTTTCAGACGCTCAACCTGTGAATCCAGCGTTTGCTTTCGATCCGTATCCCAGAAAAATCGGGCGTCTGAAAAACGTGCATTGAGTACACGCTCGTTACCCTCAACAACACTTTCCGGACGCACGCTTTCAATATTTGAAACAAAGATGAACAGAGGCATCATCCTGCCTTTGTCATCAACCACCGGGAAGTACTTCTGATGGTCCTGCATGGCGCTGATCAGTGCCTCCTGCGGCACCTGCAGATATTCCCTGTCGAAATGTCCAAGCATTGCATTTGGCCATTCCACCAGAGCAGTGACTTCATCCAGTAAATCAGGATCAAGCAATACCTTTGCACCTTTATCACTTGCCAGCTTATTTATCTGTTCAACAATAGCAGCTTGCCGATGTTTGAAGTTAGCCATCACATATCCGTTGGCCTGTAACATATCTTCGTAGTCTGTAGCTGTTGCAAGAGACAAAATGCCGGGGTGATGAAAACGATGTCCGCTGGTCTCTCGACCTGAAGTCAGGGTCAGCAATGATGCTTCAATAATGTTTTTTCCGTGCAGCATAAGCAGCCAGTGAACTGGACGGACAAATTCAGCATCCATATCACCCCAGCGCATACGTTTGGGTATCGGTAACTTGCGCAATGCAGCATCTACTATATCTGGCACCAGTTGACTGGCTGACAAGCCGTCCTGCTGGCTGCGAAAGACCAGCCATTCTCCCTTTTCAGTCTGCATGCGTTCAAGCTCAGACACCTCAACATCACAGGAACGGGCAAAGCCGCTTGCTGCGGGGGTAGGGTTTCCATCGCCATCGAAGGCAGCATTAACTGCAGGGCCACGGCGTTCAACGATACTATCAGCCTGCCTAACAGCCACCTCATCAACAAATATTGCCAGCCGCCTTGGGCTGGCAAACAAGCGGAAACGGGCATCCTTCGGACACAGGTTCGCATCCGAAAGGCCCTGAAGAATATGCTGACCAAAGGCATCGCTCAGCTGTTGCAGCGATTTTGGTGGCAACTCTTCTGTACCAAGCTCAATGAGTAGTGGCTTGACCTGGCTGCTCATGCTTCCTGCTCCCCAATCTCACAACGTGGAAAGCCAAGCTCTTCACGGCGATTATAATAAGCCTGTGCCACGGCACGTGATAGATCACGTATACGTCCAATAAAGCGTGCCCGCTCAGTAACGCTGATTGCCTTACGTGCATCGAGCAGGTTAAATGTATGTGAGGCCTTCAATACAAAATCGTAGGCTGGAAGAGGCAGACTTGCATCCAGCAACTTCTGACTCTGGCGTTCAAAATCATCGAAGTGCTGGAACAGCATAGCAGTATCGGCATGCTCGAAATTGAAAGCAGAGAACTCCACCTCGTTCTGGTGATAGATGTCTCCATACTTCACTTCATCTGTCCACGCCAGCTCAAAAACATTGTTGACCTCCTGCAGGTACATGGCAATGCGCTCCAGACCATAAGTAATCTCACCGGTAACTGGCAGGCAGTCCAGCCCTCCAACCTGCTGAAAATAGGTAAACTGGGTCACTTCCATACCATTCAACCAGACCTCCCAACCCAGCCCCCAGGCACCAAGAGTCGGAGATTCCCAGTTATCTTCAACAAAACGAATATCGTGCTCCAGCGGATCAATACCCAGCTGCTTCAATGACTCCAGATAGAGATCCTGGATATCAATAGGAGAAGGTTTCAATACCACCTGAAACTGGTAGTAATGCTGCAAACGGTTCGGGTTTTTCCCGTATCGTCCATCAGTCGGTCGCCGCGAAGGCTGCACATAAGCCGCACGCATAGGCTCAGGCCCGATAGAATGCAGGAAAGTCGCCGGATGAAAAGTACCGGCACCCACTTCCATATCATAGGGCTGCATGAGTGCGCATCCCTGGTCTGCCCAGTACTGCTGTAATGTTAGAATTAGCTTCTGAAAAGTCACGAGTTCATTTATCTGGAAATCACAAAGTTTTGCATTATATCAGTCTATTGCTGGCGCGTGGAGTAGGGTGTTTTTTTATTCTTGTGCTGGCGCACGGCTGGACTCATTCATTTATAATTTTCTTACTTGAATTAACCTAAGCTTTTCGCCCTTTATGGGCGAGTCACTTTATCTTTGCTTGCCCAAAGAAAAGTAACCAAAAGAAAAGGCACCCGCATACTTGCCCTTCGGGTTCCCTGCGATGCTCGATCAGGCCGGCGGGATGTGAAACTCGCTGGCGCTCAGACAACACATCCCGAGACCTCCGGCTCAATCTGCGCTTCTCGGCAAGCCTGAACGGGACTTTAAGATCAAAATAAAAAGCAGGATCGGAAGTAAGATTGTAGGTCCGAATTCATTCGGACAAAACTCTGTGCGAATGAATTCGCACCTACAGAAAATTAATTACATCACGCTGGTAACGACCAGGTTTTGACTTTCCTTTCCCCTTTAACCTTTCCTCTTTCCTCCTGCTTTTTATCCCCTTTTGGGTTGTCGAGCACTGGAAGGCTGGGCCGGAAAATGCGCGGTGCATGTCGGAGCGCAGCGAGTTCACCGCGCCCGGTCCAGACTGAAGCGCGCAGAGCAGCCGAAGGCCAACACATGGGGCGGTTTTTCTTTGGTTCTGTTTCTTTTGTCCGTACAAAAGAAATGAACTCGTCCATGAAGGTCGAAAAGCCATGCTCTTAATTCAAGCAATCAAATAAGT
>JAUWVE010000099.1 GCA_030617565.1 Gammaproteobacteria bacterium
TAATACGATAAAAGCTACGCATTCAAGCCACAAGCTCGATGAGAAATTATATGCGCTAGTTAAACAACGTTTTGAACAACACATCGGTGACGATGGTGCACACTTTTTAATGCCGATTCGCGTGGATTTACTGCAACGCCCGCTTTCCAGTCGATCGTGAACAATAATAGGGGATCAATGGGGTGAAGAGGCGCCCCAGAACCTGCTAAACAGTTATTACTTTGTATGTCGGGATGCGGGCATTCTGTGCTTATTAATACCGTATCCCGGGCGTATCTATCTTCAGTCCATTGCCGCGTGCGTTCATGTTGACTTCGAAGTTTATGTATTCGTCCGATCCTATGGGGTAGGGCTCAGCGCGCAGGTTATTCAGGCATCCGGTGATGCGCTCGTGTGTCCCCACAACTTTTCCTGCCGTGTAGCGATAGCCTGGGAATCCATTGCTTTGTCCCTGGGTGAGTATCTGGCCACGAAAGGTTCTGCCGGCGTGGTAAACGTGGCATTGGTGGCAGGCAATATCGACCTGGCCCCAGCGTGTGCGAAACAGTTTCTTGCCGGCATCGTAATAGGGCGACATGTCACCACTGACATCAACATCGATGGTCTCTCCAAGTGCAAGGCGACGAACAAAGGCTTCTAGTTGCAGTGCTTCCTGACTCGCATACTTCATTGGCGTGCCACCGATCCTTTCGTTCTGACATATCAGGATTTGTCCGCGCAGGGTGACGGGTTTTTTTAGCTCTGTACTATAAACCGGGTAGCGGGCGATATGTTTTGTATCAAGTTTGCTAGCTCCGTCGCCATGGCAGGAGGCGCAGGATCTTCCGTTTTTCCCCGTTGTGGAAAATTGTATTTCACCGGCATCAACAGCCATCATGCCGGGGTTGCCAAAATCGTCATCCTGCATTTCCTTCATTTCAGGTAGCAGGTAATCGTAGCCGGACTTCGGCGTCTGAGCGTAGGCGGAAGTTAGTAACAGCAGCAGGGCAGAAGTAAAGCAATGGGTAATTATCAGTTTTTTCATGTCATCTTGCCTGGTATTTATTTTAAACTGGCCAGATAGGCCACAACGTCTTCAATCTCCTGGGCATTGAGCCAGGTCTTGCCTTTAAGCGAGAGAGCAACCCGGTTTAGCTGTTCCGGACGCCGGTAGTAGCCGGGCATGACGGTTTCAGGGTTAAAGCGTGCCTGGTCCACTACGTGCAAACGTAGCATGGCGATCGGCTGGCGTGAGCCGATACCTGTTAACGGTGGCCCGAGATTGCCGAAAAAGGGTTCTTCTGGTATAGGCAGTAGATGACAGGCGAGGCAATTGCCACGAGACTGGTTTCCGGCTATTGCTTCACCACGCTTAGCATTTCCGCTTAGCCCACCGAGGGGTTGCTTGATGGTAAAATCTTCCACCTTCCAGTCAAAGTATGGAAGATCGGCTGATGCCGGTTCCTCAGCGAACGTTGAACTAAACGACAGTAGCGTTATTAATAGAATGAAAATCGGGAGCTGGTGCATCTGCTGCATGATTTGAGTCTCTCCACTGATAAGATTAATGCTTGTATCCGTTTAGTCTATAACATACGGCAATTGCTTCCAATGTCCTTAAGCTGGACATATGGGGTCAGTCCTTGCATTAGACATGCCTAATTACATTTACCGTATAAACCTCCTGCCTCGATATTAATATAAATAAAAGGCATAAAATAGACTCTATTAGATATAAAATGATGGTAGTGGCCATTCTATTAGCTTATCCAGACCCGCAGAGATTATTGATGAAGTGGTTGCCGTTGTTGACCGCTGGCCAGAATATGCAAAGGATGCGGGAGTAAAGAAAGAAGTGATTATCGATATAAGTAAGCATCATCGTATAATTTTATAAGTTTACCTTGATGGTCCAGGCCTGGGTATACTGGAAAATATTCGCAGCCAGTTTCGCAGCCAATAGTGGCCAGATTCTATAGGAGTATCTCATGGGCAATTCCCTGTTCGACCAGCTGAATAAATCGGGGCTGGTGGATAATAATAAAGCGAAGCAGGCAAAAAAGGAAAAGTACCGACAGGCCAAAAAACAGAAAGGCAGGCAGGCGAAGCCATTGCCTGAAAGCAAGCTGCGGGCGCAGCAGGTGCAGGTTGAGAAGGTGCAGCGGGATCGTGAACTAAATCAGCAGCGCAAGCAGGCGGCTGAGAAGAAAGCCATTGCTGCGCAGATCAAGCAACTGATCGAGATGAACCGTATAGAAGCTGATGAGGCTGAGCGTGATGCAGCGATTGCTTTCAATTTTGTTGATGGTAAAAATGTGCAGCGGCTATATGTGACAGAAAAATTACAGGAGCAGCTGATGCGGGGGCGTCTGGCAATCGTCAAACTGGAAGGCGGCTATAATCTGGTGCCTGCGGGCGTGGCAGAAAAAATAATATTGCGTGACCCCACATGCGTGATGCATTGCGCTGCTGCAGAGCCTGAGGCAAGTGATATGGACGACCCGTATGCCGATTATCAGGTGCCGGATGATCTGATGTGGTAGCAGGGAATAGATAGCGCGACATCGAGTATTCGTGTAATATATCTATAAGAATGCGATTTTCGCACAGTGCCTCATTGGTAGTAAGATTCCTGAAGTAGTTTTGCTTTATCTCCTGTTTCGCCCTGTCTGACTCACATTTCTCCTTTTTTAATTTCTCAGCAGGATACAATATTGAAAAAAATCTTTGTCGGTGGTTTACCACAGGATGCGAATGACGCAAGCGTTACCGAACTTTTTTCGGAATTCGGCACGGTTCGTTCGATCAAGCTGGTGACAGACGTATTTTCCGGCCGCTGTCGCGGTTTTGGATTTATTGAAATGGAAGGGCACGAAGCACGTGCCGCCATAGAAGCGCTTGATGGCCGGATGTACAATAACGCCCCGCTTAAAGTTCGTTTTGAAGACACTACACGCAGCAAAGGTAAGGGACGCGGACGCCGTCGCTAGACGGCAGAAAGCAGAAAGCACAATTAGGTCTTATGTCGTAGGTCAAAAACCTTGTAATTTAACTTTTTGGTTTCAGTCTGTAGACATAAGACATAAGACCTGGGTCCTCAAACTTTCCTACGCAGAATCCAGTTACCCAGCAACAGGCATAACAAAGCCCAGACTGCTCCGGCAAGCCAGCCGGCGATGATGTCGGTTGGCCAGTGGACACCCAGGTACAGCCTGCTGATACCGACCAATATGGTTAGCAGCACTGACCAGCACAGAATGTAGATTTTTATCTGGTTGTTATTGGTAGAAAGGGACAGTAGGGCGCCAAGGGTTAGAAAAACTATGGTTGACATCATCGCATGACCGCTCGGGAAGCTACTCAATGCAGCATCTGTTGCATGGGGGACTATGTCAGGGCGCGGGCGCTCGAAGAAACCTTTTAAAAGACCGTTCAGTAACGAACCTGCTGGAATTGACAGGGCCACAAATATAGCCAGCTTATGTCGTTGGCTTAACCATAAATAACCGCAGGCGGCGACCGTCAGCAAGCCCAGAACCAGCAGTCCACCGAGTGCGGTTATGTCTCGCATTACCACTTCAAGCCAGGCAGGCCCAATCGGATCCGATAAATCGGCCGGGTTACGAAACCACAGCAGCACGCGGTGATCGAACCCCAGGGTTTCACCTTCAATTACTTCCTCGGTCAGCTTAAAAAAACCTAGCAGTCCCAATGATGCCAGGATAATGGCAATCTCAGTGGAGTATTCGAGCAGGCTTTTCCTTACCAGGAGGTTCTTAAAATTAAACATATTTAATAAGGTACTATTTGACCATCGAAAGCCACAAACGCGCCTGATTCATAATTTTCGATATTTTCAATTATACCAGACATGCCTGCAACGGATTCGGAAACATCGACCAGACCCGTCAAACCCACCATATCGGTACGGACCCAGCCGGGGTGTAAGATGATGACACTGATCCCCTCCGGCTGCAGATCCACAGCCATAGATTTTGAGATGATGACCAGTGCTGCTTTCGCCGCCCGATAGGCATAGGTGCCACCGCTAGTGTTATCACCCGAGGAACCCATTTTTGAGCTGATATTGGCTATGACCCCGCCGGGCCTGCTGAGCTTTTCCTGCAAGGTTTGCACTACACGTAGCGGTGCGATGCAGTCTACTTCATAGACCTCATGCATCGCTTCAGGCGTTACTTTCTGTAATGATTGACCATCTTTTTTCGGACCGTAGATGCCGGCATTATTGATGATCAAATCAATGTGGCCGGGTAATGACTGCAGCAATGAGTCCGATGCCGGGCGGGTAACATCCCATTGCAGGAGATTCAAGTCATTATATTGATCGCACAGAGTGGTCAGTTTTCCTGATTCGGTCCGGTAGCAGGCATACACAGTATGCCCGTGCTTTAGATAATACTCTGTAAAGCCAAGACCAATGCCACGGCCGGCGCCTGTTATTAGGACGTTCATGGTTTCTCCTGTGGAGAGAGCGTAGATAAAAGACTAAGGATCAAGGATTCAAGATTTAAGATCAAGAGCAAAAAATAATAATATTTTAACCTCGTGTCTTTTGTCCTTCATCTTTCATCCTAACCCTGCCAATGAAACAAGAAAGAAGCTAAACTTATGCTGTCTCTTATAGAAGAAAATATTCCAAAAAAATGTCCAGCAAACAACCGCAACAGACACTTGCCGCCATCGATTTGGGCTCCAACAGCTTTCACATGATTGTGGCGAATATGGTTGATGGCAATATCGTTGTCGTTGACCGGATTCGTGATTCCGTACGACTGGCCGCAGGGCTGGATAAGCACAGGAATATCACCCCTGAGGCGAGTGACAGGGCATTAGCATGCCTGCGTCGCTTTGGTGAGCGCATTCAGGGCCTGCCGGATGAGGCAGTGAGTGCAGTTGGTACCAATACTTTGCGTAAGGCAAAGAACTCAAATGATTTTCTTATTGCAGCGCATGAAGCCCTGGGTTATGGCATTGAAACCATTACCGGCCTGGAAGAAGCGCGCCTGATCTACCTGGGTGTGGCCCACAGCATGGCGGGTGCAGAAGGGCGGCGGCTGGTGGTTGATATCGGCGGCGGCAGTACCGAGCTGATTGTTGGCGAAGAATTTGACACACTTTACCGTGAAAGTCTGTATATGGGGTGTGTCAGCATGTCCAGAAAATGGTTCGCCAATGGCAAGTTGACGACACAGACATTCAGAAGTGCACATATTCAGGCAATGCTGGAATTGCGGTCTGTACAGGACTTTTACTCAAGCCTGGACTGGCAGACGGCCATCGGTGCATCGGGGTCTATCAAGTCTATCGGCAAGGTCTCTGAACAAATGGGTTGGTCTGATACCGGTATTACTGCTGATTCTTTAGCAAAGATACGACAGGCGATGCTCGATGCAGGTGATATAAAAAACCTGAAATTGAAAGGACTTAGTGATGAACGCAAGCCCGTATTCCCGGGGGGTGTCATAGTTCTTAGTGCTGTTTTTGAGGCCTTAAATATTAATCGAATGCTGGTTTCAGATGGTTCCCTGCGAGAGGGCCTGCTGTATGACCAGATTGATCGTATTCGCCACGATGATGTCCGCGATAATTCCATTCGCGCTTTCAGCGAACGCTTCAGCGTAGACAGGGACCATGTCAAACGTGTAAAGGAAACTGCTTTATGTCTGTACCGGAAATGTGCAGTAGACTGGAAGCTGGATGACCCTGAGTTCGACAGCCTGCTTGGCTGGGCGGCTGAAGTGCATGAAGCCGGTCTGGC
>JAUWVE010000162.1 GCA_030617565.1 Gammaproteobacteria bacterium
TTGCGGGTTTTTGAGGGAAAATGTGAGTCCAAAAGCCACAATAGCTATGAACAGCAGAAAATAAAAAAACAGCTTCATGTTGTCTTCCTTGCTGAATACATAATAAGCATTCTACCTGTACGGGAGAGAAATGGCATTAAGCAACCTATGATTAATTATGGGTGCCCTTAAGGGCACCTCTATTAATTAATGAATATTTATCGTACATACAAAATCATCCATCTCTGCGTTAAGAATCTTCGCAATAGATAGCTATTACGTGCGATCCTTGCCTTGATATGAACAATTTTTCATGTAATCTGATCTATCCATAATTAATAGAGGTGCCCTTAAGGGCTACGGTTTAGGTGTTACGTAAAACATAAAACGTAATCCGTAAAACGTATTTTTATCTGCTGTTGTACTGCCTCTGCAACAACACAAGAAATACCGGCACTCCGATCAGGGCGGTAATAACACCTACCGGAATCTGCTGCGGTGCCAGCAGGGTGCGTGCCAGGGTGTCGGCGAGTAGCAGGAAGCTGCCGCCAGCCAATACAGCGGCTGGTAACAGTAACCTGTAGTCTCTTAGACCAATTAATCGTAGTGTATGTGGAATGATCAGCCCGACAAAACCGATACTGCCGGCCATGCTGACGGCGGTGGCTGTCATCGCCGCTGCCAGTACGAATATCATTATTCGCAATAGTTTGATGTTCTCTCCCAGAGCAGCCGCCTGCTGTTCACCACGTGCGAGTAAGTTAAGGGGTCGGGCAATTGCCCAGCTTGCAATAAATGTGATTGGCAGAACAAAAAAACCTGTGCCTGACTGGCTTGCCTGTGACAGATCACCCATTAGCCAGAATAACATTCCCTGTATTTGCTGCTGGCTGGAAAGTGAAAGGAGGAAGCTGATGACGGCACTCCAGCCTGCAGCGATAACGACACCTGTCAGCAGCAGGCGCTCGGTGGTCCATTTGCCATTAGAGAAGCTGATGCTGAATACTAGCAGGGTTGATATGAGAGCCCCGGCAAAGGCTGTTAACGGTGTCCAGCTTGATGAAACACCCAGTATCAATGCCGCCAGGGTAAATACGCCTGCACCACCTGAAATACCTAGTATATAGGGCTCAGCCAGCGGGTTGCGTAACAATACCTGTAATAGTGCGCCGGCCATCGATAATAGTGCGCCGACGATGAAGGCATCCAGTGCCCTGTCGATGCGTAGTGTAAAAATTGTTTTCGTTAAAGCGTTTGAATCACCTGACAGAGCAGGAAACAACTCCTTGATTCCGATATCTGAACTGCCAGAAAGCAGTGCCAGCAGCATGCTGGCGGGGACCAGCAGCAATAACAGGCTGAGTAGTTTGTACTGATGGGTCATTCAGGAGCCTCTGATCAAGGGTCCGCTAGATGTATTATCTGCCACCCTGAATGTTCTGCATGGACGGCCAGTTGTGGATCAGGGTTGACGGCAACGGGATTATCGACTTCCTGCAGCAGCGACAGGTCGTTGTGAGAATCGGAGTAAAACCAGCTATCACGCATGCTGCCATCTTTATCTGTCAGCCAGCTATGCAGGCGAGCCACTTTGCCTTGCTGATAGCTGGGAATGCCGCTTACTTTACCTGTGTAGCGGCCGTTAACGCGCTCTGCATTGGTCGCAATGAGTTCATCGATACCGAACAGATCAGCAATCGGACGGGTCACAAAGTCATTGGTTGCGGTGATTATAAGCAGGGTGTCACCCTGTTGCCTGTGCTTCTCAACCAGTGCTTTTGCCTCGTCGGTGATGATGGGCTTGATGCAGTCATTAATATACTCTTCCCGCATCTGCAACAGTTCAGGCAAGGGAATTTGGGACAGCGGTGCCAGCTGGAAACGCAGAAAGGCCATAATATCCATCTGGCCGTTTAAATATTCCTGATAAAAGCGTTCATTCTGCCGCTGATGAGACTCACGATCAACGGCTCCCTTATCAATCAGGTATAAGCCCCAAAGGTAATCGCTGTCCCCTCTGAGGAGGGTGTTATCGAGATCAAAGATTGCCAGTGCCACGTTTTAGTCCTGATAATTTCATCAGCGTATTCTACAGCGTAATTCCTGTTCGGGCGATAAGCTCCGCGAAAATGTGACAGGATGATGACAGTATGCTATTTTTTATTTATTGTATAAGTTAACTGGACTATGAACATGCTGGACAAAGAAGGCTACAGACCTAATGTCGGCATCGTACTGTGTAATAACAACCAGCAGGTATTGTGGGCACGCCGTATTAAACATGACGGCTGGCAGTTTCCTCAGGGTGGCGTGAAGGAGCACGAATCTGCAGACGATGCCATGTTTCGTGAATTAAGAGAGGAGATTGGCCTAAGGCCGCATCATGTCGAAATTATCGGACGTACCAACGACTGGCTGCACTATGATTTGCCACGATCCTGCCGGCGCGAAGGGCAATCCCGCTTTCGCGGTCAAAAACAACTCTGGTTTTTATTGCGTCTGACAGGTTGCGATGGGGATGTCTGCCTTGATCAGAGTGATTGCCCTGAGTTTGACCATTGGAGATGGGTCACCTACTGGCAGCCGTTAAAGCAGGTGGTGCATTTTAAAAAGGATGTCTATCAGGCGGCATTACGGGAGCTTGAAGTCTTTCTGTAACAATAAAATAGCTGTCATGCACTGAGAAAAAGGTATGATTTCCAGACATAGCCAACGGTATTAGCTCAGGGGCACAGAGAATAGATGTTGTAAACTCATTCGCCGCGAGGGCGCGCCGCCCACAACAGGGCCAATGCATGTGCAACCTACTGATTCTTGTTGGAGGCGTGCCCTTGCGGCGAGCAGTTTATTTCTAATTACCTTTTCCAGGTAATCCTGCATTTACTCTCTCTATCTTAAGGATTTCAATCGTTTTGACAGGCACATTTCTACGGCCACTCCGGGTATCTGTATCACTATTTTCAATTTTCATTACTACATCCATGCCGCTAGTGACTTTTCCGAAAACGGTGTAACCCCAGCCACGCATGTTCTTTCCCGTGTGATTCAAGCTATCGTTGTTTTTAGTGTTAATAAAGAACTGATCGGTGGCTGAATGCGGGTCACCGGTACGTGCCATGGCGATGCTGCCTTTCTCATTCTTCAGTCCATTGTCTGCTTCATTTTTGATCGGCATGACCCCGCCAATTTTATTCATCGATGTATCCAGTCCACCGCCCTGAATCATGAAGCTTTTGATCACCCGGTGAAAAATAGTGCCGTTGTAGTGTTTCTTGTCTACCAGGGTGAGGAAGTTTTTAACTGTAACGGGGGCTTTTTCAGGGTTCAGCGTAACTTCGAAGTTACCGGCACTGGTTTCGAACAGGACCACGGGGTCTTTCTTTTCGTTTGCAGAAGCGATGCTCATGCTTGAGAGAAGTGTGAGTAATAGAATTGTTTTTATGAA
>JAUWVE010000213.1 GCA_030617565.1 Gammaproteobacteria bacterium
GGCTGTAGCTGCCTGACTTATATTTGCATCATCACGCAGGGCGTCGACCTTATCCAGGGCTTCCCAGCTGAACTGTTCCTCAGTTCGGCCAAAGTGGCCGTAGGCGGCGCTGTCACGGTAGATCGGACGCAGCAGATCCAGCGCTTCAACGATGCCGCGCGGCCGCAGGTCAAAATGTACACGTACCAATGCTTCGATCTGCTCTTCAGGGATGCTGCCGGTACCAAAGGTGTTGACCAGCAGTGAGACAGGCTCTGAAACGCCAATGGCGTAGGCCACCTGTACTTCGCAGCGTTTAGCCAGGCCTGCAGCAACCACATTTTTGGCCACATGGCGCAGGGCGTATGCAGCTGAACGATCAACTTTTGACGGATCCTTGCCGGAGAAGGCCCCGCCGCCGTGACGGGCACTGCCTCCATAGGTGTCAACAATAATCTTGCGCCCGGTCAGGCCGCAATCGCCAACCGGGCCGCCAATAACAAAGCGTCCGGTGGGGTTAATCATGAAGCGGGTTTCATCGCTGATCATGGCAGCAGGAATAACCGGCTTGATGACTTCTTCAATAATGGCTTCTTCCAGGGTCTTATGTTCGATATCCGGTGAGTGCTGGGTAGACAGCACGACAGTATCAACATGGCTGGGAACCCCATCGATGTAGCGCACACTGACCTGGGATTTTGCATCCGGGCGCAGCCACGGCAGGGTGCCGTTCTTGCGTAGTTCTGCCTGCCGATGGACCAGGCGATGTGCGTAATGGATCGGGAAGGGCATCAGCACGTCTGTTTCATCACAGGCGTAGCCGAACATCAGCCCCTGGTCACCGGCACCCTGGTCGAGGTCAATGCCTTCACCTGTGTTGACACCTGCAGCGATATCCTGTGATTGCTTATCGAGTGACACCAGTACGGCACAGGATTTACCGTCAAAACCGATGTCTGACGAATCATAGCCGATGTCGACTATGGTCTTGCGGACAATTTCGCTATAGTCAATATTCGCGTTGGTGGTGATTTCACCGGCGATAACGGCCATGCCGGTGTTGACCAGTGTTTCGCAGGCCACCCGTGAGTGGCGGTCTTCCGCCAGCAGGCCATCAAGAATGGCATCGGAGACCTGGTCGGCGACCTTGTCCGGATGCCCCTCGGATACTGATTCTGATGTAAAAAGAAAATTTCTTGCCATGAAAAATACCGCGCTCTGTCAGTCTGTAAAAAAAGACCGGCAATATTACCAGTTTCTTGATTCCGGTGCATCCTGAGTATGACTATAGATAAAAAACAGAAGGAACCGGCAAAAACGATGAATATATCGGTGCCGAACAGCAAATCATCCATTAAACCCCCAAAAAACCTGCTACGGCCTGTAGGCAGGGCTATTGCGGACTATCAGATGATTCAAGAAGGCGACAGGTTGCTATTAGGATTGAGTGGGGGAAAAGATTCCCTATCTCTGCTTCATCTGCTGCATCACCTGAAAAGCTATGCCCCGGTTAACTTTGAACTTGCAGTGGCAACAGTCGATCCGGGCATAGAAGGCTTCGATCCTTCACCATTAAAAGACTATCTTGCCGGGCTGGGTATCGATTATTACTACCGGAAACAGGAAATCGCTGAGCAGGCAGAAGAAAACATGGGGCGTGACTCATTTTGTGCCTACTGTTCACGCATGCGGCGTGGCATTTTGTATTCCACTGCGAGAAAGAGTAGTTGCAATAAGCTGGTGCTGGCACAGCATCTGGATGACCTGGCCGAGTCGTTTATGATGAGTGTTTTTCATGGCGGCAGCCTGCGTACCATGAAGGCCTGTTACACGATTGATGCCGGTGATTTACAGGTAATCCGGCCGCTGGTTTATGTCAGGGAGCGGCAACTGGAAAAATTTGCAGAAGCAGCGGAACTGCCGGTGATCGCCGATAATTGTCCTGCCTGTTTCAGTAAACCTACCCAACGTGAACACATGAAGAAGCTGCTGGCGCAGGAGGAAAAGGTAAACCCTAATCTGTTTGCCAACCTGCTGCATGCAATGCGTCCGTTGATGGGTGAGAAGGTTAAGGGCTAAAGATAAAAGAAAAGACGTTTTACGTGTTAGGTATTACGATTTACATAACACCTAAAACCACAGCTGTCCCATAAAGATTCTGTAGGTTCGAATTTATTCGAACACATCCTGTGCGAATGAATTCGCACCTACAAAAACCTGCCTATAACGGCATGATTGATGTACCCAATACTTCTATTAGTATGTCTC
>JAUWVE010000197.1 GCA_030617565.1 Gammaproteobacteria bacterium
GTACGGGAAACATGCGTACCGCCACATAATTCCATGGAAAAATCCCCCATACGGACAACTCTTACCTCATCACCATATTTTTCCCCGAACAGGGCAACGGCACCCGCTGCTTTTGCTTCATCAATTGCCATGACAGCGGTATCTACTTCCCGGTTTGCCCGGATCTCTGCATTCACCAGGTTTTCAATCTGCCTGATTTCATCTTCGTTGAGGGGGCTGAAATGTGAGAAATCAAAACGCAGATAATCACTATTCACCAGAGAACCTTTCTGCTCAACATGATTGCCTAGCACCGATTTCAGTGCGGCGTGCATCAAGTGTGTAGCTGAATGATTAAGCGCAGTCTCCTGCCGGAGTTCTGCATTGACCTCTGCAATGACGGGACTGTTTACTTCTAATACACCTGAGCGTAATCGCCCAATGTGTCCAAAGATAGTCCCACTCAATTTTTTTGTGTCTTCTATATCAAAAACTGCCTTACCCGCTAACAGCTGACCAGTATCACCGGCCTGGCCGCCGCTCTCTGCATAAAAGGGTGTTTTATCGAGGATAATGACAGCGGCATCGCCTTCTTTTATCTCTGCTACAGCGTCGTTATTCTGATATATAGCCGTAATATTTGCTGTTCCCTCAAGCTCATTGTAACCGGAAAATTCAGTACACCCTTCGACCTGTATCCCGCTGGTTTCTACTGTTGAAAATTGACTTGAAGAACGCGCCTGCTGACGTTGCTTCTCCATTTCATTTTCAAACCCCGCCTGGTCTACTGTCAGCCCTCTTTCTCTGGCGATATCCGCCGTCAGGTCAAACGGAAAGCCATGGGTATCATAGAGTCGAAAGGCTGTTACACCATCGATTACATTACTCTTCAATTCCGCAATTGCCTGATTAAGGATACTCATCCCTGTTTCAAGGGTTTCAGCGAAACGCTCTTCTTCTGTTTTCAGAACAGATTCGATGGTAGCCTGTGCTTTCGCAAGCTCGGGGTAGGCCTCACCCATTTCATCGACCAATGGTGCAACCAGTTTGTGGAAAAAAGAACCCTTCGTTCCAAGCATGTGGCCATGCCTGACGGCGCGACGAATAATACGTCGCAGCACATATCCTCGCCCTTCGTTTGACGGCACTACGCCATCAAGGATCAGAAATGAAGTAGAGCGTATATGATCAGCTATGACGCGAAGTGATTTATTATCCAGTTCTTCACAGGATGTAACTTTTCCAGCTGCAGCGACAAGATGTTTAAACAGATCGATATCATAGTTATTGCTAACGCCCTGCTGCACCGCTGCCAGGCGCTCCAGGCCCATGCCCGTATCGACAGAGGGTTTAGGCAAATCATTTAGCGTGCCATCAGCAGCCCGGTCATACTGCATGAAGACGAGGTTCCAGATTTCAACATATCGATCACCGTTTTCATCCGGTGATCCTGGTGGGCCGCCTTCTATCTCAGGCCCATGGTCATAAAATATTTCAGTGCAGGGTCCACAGGGACCGGTATCTCCCATAGACCAGAAGTTGTCTTTCGCACCAATGCGCAGGCATCGTTCCGGCTTGATTCCAATCTCATTCAACCAGATACTTTCAGCTGTGTCGTCTTCTTCAAAAACTGTCACCCAGAGCCTGTCTGCCGGGATCTTCATTACCTGGGTAAGAAACTCCCAGGCATAGACAATGGCATCCCGCTTGAAATAATCACCAAAGCTAAAGTTGCCGAGCATTTCGAAGAAGGTGTGATGACGAGCTGTGTAGCCAACATTTTCCAGGTCGTTGTGTTTACCGCCAGCACGTACACAACGCTGCGAACTGGCAGCACGGTGGTAGGGTCTGGTTTCATTGCCAAGGAAGACATCCTTGAATTGCACCATGCCTGCATTGGTAAACAGCAATGAGGGATCATTGCCGGGCACAAGCGAGCTGCTTGCTACGACTTCATGTCCCTTTGAGGCAAAATACTCAAGAAACTGTTTTCTTATTTCACTGCTTTTCATATCCTGGCAGATACACCCTAATCTAAGGAACCTCTGATTGATTATGCCATATCTCTGGCTTACAGACTGATTCACAATCCAGGCGCAGCTTTGAAAACATGCCTGGGCCTGGTGAAAAGTTGCAACGCTGAGTGTGAATCAGTCTGTAAGCCCCGTAGGGCGAGTCCTGAAGCGCACATCTACGGCATTGTGCTTCTTGCAAAGGACCGGGCCATTCGCTGCGAAGCACGCTTTGTAGCTGCACGCTTCAGGTCTCGCAGAGACATGGCATAATCAATCAGAGGTTCCTAAATCAAAATCCACATCCCGCATAACAAAAAATATCATATCCTGCGGGAACCCTCTGGAAGATAGGAATCTTACCTTTTTTGCGCGTTCTGCGGGAGTCCCAGACAGGCTGCCGGCATACTTTTTTTTAATTAAATTCACCAGTACCTCCTGCCAGTCAGGTGCCAGTTCGTCCATTACACCCTCAATAACCTCATCTGCTACGCCTTTGCTGCGCAATTCATAGCGTACTTTTACAGGTCCATGCCCCCGATTAAAGCGGGAATGGACCATGCTTTCACAAAAACGTCGGTCGGAAACTAGATTGTCGCTAACCAGGC
>JAUWVE010000076.1 GCA_030617565.1 Gammaproteobacteria bacterium
GTCAGAGCACCACTGGCGCCAATCCCTCTACCGGCAACAACAAAGGCCAGTATCATACTGACACCTATTAGTATGCCGGCAAATACCGGAGGCATTTTACAACGAAGGTTCATATCACAGCCTCTATGAGCGAGTGAACTAGACAAATCAGGTGATGAAAAAACCTACTAATCTATTTGACTATTTTACAGAGAACAACAGGCTATCGTATTGACCCAGATCAATATTCTCAAAAACATTGAACGGTATTAATAGAGAAGTATGGCACCTAGCAGCACTGGAATTAACAACACCATTCCTACGTTTGCACCCATATAGGGTATTAGTGCCGTGATATTTGAACTGTCTTTACTGACTGCGCGATATACAGGTACTCCAACAGCAATTAGCAGCAGACCAGACAAACTGTATAACGGCAAAATACCGAGATAAACGGACGCTATCAGTGCCAACGCCGCCAACAGCAAAAAGAGAAGGTACACTAGACTGCCCGGTTTAAAACCATGCTGAATAAGGATATGCTTCCGTCCTGCCTCACGGTCTGCAGTGACATCAGGAAACTGATTCAGCAGCAACAGATTATTGACCAGAAAAAATGGAATCAAAGATACCAGGAACACCTCCTTATTATAGGAGCCGGTCAATGCAAAATAGCTGCCGCCCACCATTAAAATACCGAAGCCCAGACCCGGTGATAAAAGACACAGTACGGGGTAGCGATTAATGACTTTTGTATACAGTATGATCAGCACCAACCCTAACAGGCCGGGTAAAAGCAATTCAGATCCCTGCAGATAAATAAGAACCAGCCCGGATATCACCGTTAGCACAATGGCAACGATGCTAATCCTCAGTGCCAATGGGGCAAGATGCGGATTCTCCGGCAAGGTACCGCTACCTCCGCTGAAAGGAGTGCGTTCAGTCTGTAAATCCAGCCCACTATGAAAGTCCTGGTATTCATTGAGTGCGTTGACACCAATATGTGCAGAAATGGCACCGAATAAAATTAGCGATAACAGCCCCCAGTCAATCTCTCCTGTCATAGAAAAGGCCAGGCCTGCAGCAAGAAAGACACAGACAGGTGCCAGCAGCAAAAAAGGGAGGCGAATGATACCTGCAAGTTCTTTCATTTTTATTCTCTGGTTACAATTGATAAGCTAAATACAAAATACTGGAGCGAAGTATACCGTATAGATAGTACAAAAAATGCCTGCCCTCAAAACTGCGGCAGACATTTATCAAGGGCTGCTATACCCAATAAAGTTTCTGGGAGCTGTGGAATATCGTGCAAGCCCTGTAGGTTCGAATTCATTCGAACACAGCGGCGAATACATCCCTGATATCAATAGCTAAAATATTTTATGCGAATGAATTCGCATCTACAGATTCTGTCATCAGGACTACGATCTAGACTGACACCTGGATAATACCACGCCTTCAAGTGCGCAAGAGTTTCCTTAGTTTGCCAGCAACATCCAGCCGCCTGTGCCGGCAATCAGCATACCCGCCACTCTGATAAATAACTGGAATCTTTCAGCCCTTGCAGCACCTGTTTTCACCCCAACACCCATCAATAAAGTGGTGCTGAGGATAAACCCGGATACATACCAGAAAGGTGAAGCAGCTATCGGCCATTCTGTGCCGTGCGCGACACCATGGAAGACCGCAAACAGACTGACAACCATCATGCCGATAACCGTTGGTAGCTTAATCGCGAATACGATAAAAAGACCGAGCAGCAACAATGACACAGCGATGCCATTTTCTATCGGCAGCAAACTGCCCAGGCCCTGTAAGCCCATATTCGATCCTATGGCTGAAACCGACATGATAGCGATAAAGACTACTGGTAATGCCCAGCTCGCCTTACCACCCAATCTGCCAGCCCAGAGCCCTACAGCAAGCATCGCCAGCAGATGGTCCAGACCCAGCAAAGGATGTGATAAGCCTGACATAAAACCATTCTGTGCCAGACCTGTATGTGCTTCGGCGAAGGGTGCAGCTATCAACAACATCACAAAACCGGTTACTTTCATGATTTTATTCCTCATGTCACTTTCACCTGCATAATTTCTTCTCCGTCTGAATCTGTTATATGTACCGCACAGGCAATGCACGGATCAAAACTGTGGATGGTTCTTAATATTTCGATTGGCTGTTTTGGGTCATGCAATGTGTGCCCCTGCAATGCCGCTTCGTAAGGGCCTGCCTGCCCTTCGCTATCTCTGGGACCCGCATTCCAGGTGCTTGGCACCACGCACTGATAGTTGTCAATGATGCCATTCTTGATGACCACCCAATGTGCCAGCGCACCACGCGGTGCCTCCATATAACCTACCCCGCGTGCTTCAGATGGCCAGGAAGAAGGCTCCCACAGATTCTCATTGAATGTTTTAGTATCACCCGCCTTGATATTCGTTATCAACTCGTTATACCAGTTCTGCATGGCATCAACCATGATCTTGGTTTCCAGTGTACGGGCGGCGGTTCTGCCCAAAGTGGAGAATAATGCTTCAACCGGTACATCCAGCGTTCTCAGGGTCATCTCCACCAGCTCTTTGGTCTGCTCGTGCCCGGAAGCATACAACATCAGCACCCGTGCCAGCGGCCCGACCTCCATTGCCTTGCCTTTCCAGCGCGGTGACTTGAGCCAGGAATAACCGTCATCGACATTCAACTGCTCATAGGGGGGCGTTGGGCCTCCACGGCCTTCATAGTCCAGTTTGGTCTCACCATCATAAGGATGCAGCCCCTGGTCTTTGCCGCCACTGTAGTCATACCAGGAGCTGGAAACGAACTCCTGAATCTCATCGGCGTTGTTCAGGTCAACGGGGTGTATGGTAGACAAATCCCGGTTAAGTATCACACCGGCTGGAATCATGTAGGAAGACGGGTCAGACATACCTTTTGACGGCAGGTCGCCAAAGCACATGAAATTGCCGACCCCTTCACCCTGACCGGCCCAGTCTTTGTAGAAGCCGGCAATGGCCAGTGTGTCCGGCACATATACCTGGTCAACAAAGACCATCATCTTATCGATGGCTTCCTGCACCTGGGCGAGTTTCCTGGCGTTGATAGCAGAATCTGAATTCAGATCAATTGAAGAAGGCACACCACCCACCAGAAAGTTCGGATGCGGGTTCTTGCCACCGAAGATGGTATGTAATTTGACGACATCACGCTGCCATGCCAGGGCTTCAAGATAATGCGCAACAGCCATCAAGTTGGCTTCTGCTGGCAACTTGTAGGCCGGGTGGCCCCAGTAACCCTTGGCGAAGATGCCAAGCTGCCCACCCTCAACAAAATTCGTGAGCTTTTTCTTCATGTCCGAGAAATAACCCGGTGACGACTTGGGCCAGTGCGGAGACACTGTCTGGGCAAGTTCTGAGGTGGCTTTGGGGTCTGCACCCAGAGCAGACACGACATCCACCCAGTCCAGTGCATGCAGATGGTAGAAATGCATCACATGATCATGCACATACTGAGCGGCGATCATCAGGTTGCGGATAATCTGGGCATTCGCCGGGATGGTGTAGTTCAGCGCATTCTCTACCGAGCGTACCGAGGCAATGCCATGCACCAGTGTACACACACCACAGATGCGCTGGGCATAGGCCCATGCATCTCGCGGGTCACGCCCTTGCAGTATCAGTTCGATTCCCCGCACCATGGTGCCGGATGAGAAGGCCTGGGCAATTTTATCCCCATCCATCTGCGCTTCAATACGTAAATGGCCTTCTATTCTGGTAATCGGATCAACGACAACGCGTTCAGTCATGGTTTAATTCTCATTTTGTCATTCAGAAATTAAGCGTTCAGAAAATCATCAAGGATTCGATGCTGCTGTTCGGTTTCCTGCTGCTCCGCAGTCGCATCGCTATCAATTACCGCACAGGTACGTGCCATACGGCAATGCATAGCAGTCTGCCAGGCTGGATTGCTGCCACCCAGGTCTTTCTCAGGCGTCACGACAGCGCCTGCAGCCCGAGCAACGAAGTAACCGGCCTGCATAGCCCAGTCAGCATCGGCCCCGCAACGCGTATAGCAATCCAGTGCCGCACTTTTGGCTGACTTGAAAGCTGAGGCCACCTCATGCTCACTGGCATCTGCATCCTGTGCAATCTTGGTGGCAAAATCAATACGTTCGTCATCGCTAAGGTCTCTGACACTCTGGATAAAACGTGCACCCACTGCGCGTTGCTGAACCAGGCTAAGCCCATCCAGCACCTTTCTGAATTCGCTATCATTGGTAGTTCCAGTCATTGCTGTTTACCCCTCCGTCTTGTTTGTTTCGACCAGGTGTTCGGCCAGCATTTCAGTCAACCCAACAACAGGGATATCCATATCATTGATCTCGAGACCGTCTTCAAGCTGAATGCGGCAATTGGCACAGGCTGTAACCAGAATATCGACATTTATTTCATCCAGCTGGGCTTTTTTGCGATTAAAGGCCTTGATACGGAGTTCATCGGCATCTTCATTGGCGCTCACGCCGCCACCGGCCCCACAACACCAGTTCATCGTGCCAGCATCCTCCATCTCAACAAAGTTTTTTGCAACCATATTCAACAGTCGTCGTGGTTGTTCGATAACACCGCCCCGGCGCACTATCTGGCACGGGTCATGGAAGGTCATTTTTGCATTCTCGAAACCTTCTGTCTTCAGTAAACCCTGTTCACGGAGTTCATCCAGCACCTCGAGAATATGCTTTACCTTGAAATCGAAAGGGCGCCCAATCAGATTGGGCCCGTCCCAGCGGATAGCAGTATATGCATGGCCACATTCAGGGCTGATAACCGTTGAAACTTTTAGTTTGTCGGCAGCATTAACAATTCGGCTAACCAGTTCCCTGGCAATATCAGAAGAGCCGATCTGAATCCCTGTATTGGTAGCCTCGAAAGCCTCTGATGAGAGAGTCCAGGTCTTGCCTGCCTGTTTAAATATTTTTGCGATGGCAGATAAATATTCAGGGTAATTCATGATCTCCATAGAGGACATCAGTACCATGTATTCTGCACCCTCAAGATCAAATGGTATCTCGAACCCAAGTTCTTTTTCTGCGTGCCTGACCTGGGCCTGCAGGGCGGGCAGTTTCACCCCCATTGGACTGCCGATCTCAATGGCCCGCGTAGCGGCACCGATCAGCCCCTCCGGCGCATTACCGGATGCTGACATCCCTTCGCGCATCTTGCGGATCATATAGGCTATATCATTACCCACCGGGCAGACCATGGTACAACGCCCGCACAGGGAACAGGAGTCATAAACAAGACTACGCCATTCCTCCAGCTCTTCATCAGTTACTACCTTGCTTAATCCCAGCAGCTTTTTTAAACGACCGAGCAGGGTATATTCCTGTTCCCACAGACGCCGCATCGGTTCCAGCTTGTGAATCGGAGTGTAGACAGGATCTTTCGTTTCGGTATAAAAAAGACAGGCTTCTGCGCACATACCGCAATGAACACAACTGCTGAAGAAAGACGCAACCGGTGCATCAATCTGTGCTTTCAGGTCATTCAGACCTCGTTCCAGGCTTGCCTCGCTCATTGTTTTACTCCTTTCTGACCGGCCATATAACCGTTATACCAGCGCGATGTGAACAATGTGACAGCATGCGTTAACTTGGTAAACGGAAAGACTACCAGCAGTACACAAATACTCAGGATATGGATACCCAGCAGCCACGTGTAGGGAAAAAACAGGTGGTGATAGGCCATGTAACCGGTCAGTAACGGCAGGAAAGTCAATGCCCAGACCACGTAGTCCTGCCCCACAGACAGGAACTTCATCACCGGGTTGGTGAGACGGTGAAACAATATGGCAAGTAAAGTAATCATCGCAATAACTGTGGCCAGATCAACAATCGCTGTTGGTAGAGCCGGCCAGCCAAAACCGAGAAAAGATTTAAATAGCTCAATATGCGGCGCCAGCAGGAAAATAGCGGTAAACAAACCAAGATGGAACACCCAACCTGAAATATGCGTGAACATGGTACGCTTCGTAGTGTAGGTATCGACGCCGCCAGAGCGTGTGATTATGGTACGAAAACCTTCCTTGACCCCGGAGCTGCGCAGTTCAGCCAGATTTTTCTTGCGGCCCAACATGAAAATTTCGAACATTCTCAGCGTCATACCAAAGACGAAGATGATCGAGGCTATTGCCAGTCCAGGGCCTCTCACCCAAAGCAGGAAATCTACAGAATTCACGATTTTTCTCCTTTCTCGAGATCATTGATCGTAACTGTTTCATGTTCTCTTGCCGCTTTCGCTTTTTTACTGCGGTTCAAAGCACCTGCAGCAAGACCAACAGCTGCGCCTGCAGCGAGCCCGACAGCTGCTGTTTTGGCAATATCAAACGTCGGCGTTGACAGGGCATTATAAAAGCCCCCCATGTCCCAGAAATTGGGCTGTGAACATCCCAGACATCCATGACCTGATTCTACCGGCCAGCTGGTACCTTCATTCCATTTTGTAGTGGCACAGGCGTTGTAGGTTATCGGCCCCTTGCAACCGAGCTTGAACAGACACCAGCCTTTCTTCGCGCCCTCGTCATCGAAGGTCTCGGCAAATTCCCCGCGCTCATAGAATGGCCGACGGTAACAGCGATCATGGATATTTTTACCATAAAATGCCATCGGACGACCCAGCTCATCCATTTCCGGCAGCTTGCCAAAGGTCAGGTACTGAGCCAGCACACCGGTAATAACAACCGGAATCGGTGGACAGCCCGGTACGTTGATTATGGGCTTGTCCTTGATGATGTCAGTCACCGGCACCGCACCCGTTGGATTGGGCTTTGCATAAGGCAACCCACCGTAGGCGGCACAGGTGCCCACCGAGACGATGGCCGCAGCTCCCTTTGCCACATCTTTAAGCATGTCCAGGTTGCTCACTCCACCGATAGTTGAATAAGCCGGGTTGCCAACCGGGATGGAGCCGTCGACAATCAACAGATACTTGCCATAGTTTTCCTGCATTGCCTCCTGCATGGCTTCATCTACCGCGTGACCGGATGCGGCCATCAGGGTGTGATGATGATCGAGCGAGATAACATCAAAAATAAGTTTTTCTATCGTTGGCGCATGTGAGCGAGTCAAAGACTCGGTGCAGCCCGTACACTCCTGAAATGACAGCCAGATGACCGAGGGACGCTTCGCGCTTTCCAGTGCCTCGGCGATCCTGGGCACCATTGCCGGTGACAGGGCCATCATCGAGGCAGTTGTCGCGCAGAATTTCAGAAACCCCCGTCGTGAAACGCCCTGTGACCTGAGTATATCTGCCAGTGTTCTGTCGTCAGCCATTTGAGTCCCCTTGCCTTAGCCGTTCTCTGTCAGTAGATCGGGTAGTGCTTTCAGTGCACTGCGCATGTCT
>JAUWVE010000235.1 GCA_030617565.1 Gammaproteobacteria bacterium
CGCACATATCGTGATCAATGTTTACTTCCAGACAATAGTGCGATCGACGAAAAATGTTACACGTCCATTCACGACCGCGACACCCCCTGCCCTGCCACTCTCATGACTTGCCCGGTCTATGAAATAAATCGAAACCCAGTACCCCTTAAGGTTCTTCACAGGCATTTACGTACCGATGGATCCAGTATGGATGTTGAGATTTTCGCAGCACCTATGCAGGTCACCCGAAATGGAAAACCAGATACCTTGATTGTTGAGTCCATTCGTAACCTTGCCCTTGAAGTTAAGTTTTCCCACGAACACAGGCTCTCTGAACTCGGGCAACTATCAGCGGGTGTCGCTCACGAAATTTACAATCCACTGACTGCAGTACACCTGGCTTTGCATGCTTTTTTCAAAGACTTTGAGCAGCCCGATGCAAACCCCGATGAGATGCACCAATACCTTCATATAGTCGACCAGGAAATCGACAAGTGTATAAATGTTACAGAACGCCTGCTTAAACTCAGTGCTGCGCCTGCTAGTCAACCAGAACTGGTTACAGTGCAAACTGTGGTTGAAGAAACCCTGAGTCTACTGGAATATGAAGCAGAAAAAGCAGGTATCGAACTCACAATGAATTTTGCAGACAAGGAACTGCGCATACTCGCTACGGACAGTGAAATGCGGATGCTAATACTCAACCTGGCCCAGAACGCATTTCACGCAATGCCTGACGGCGGAAAGCTCCTGGTCACTGCCACACAGAGCCAGGGTTTTGTCGAACTCAGCTTTGAAGATACCGGGACAGGCATCTCGAAGGACGATATGCAGAGAATATTTCATCCATTTTTCAGTCGCCGTGCTGATAAGGTGAATGGAATTGGTCTGGGTCTGGCTATTTCCAAAAACATTGTCGAGAATTACGGCGGCACCCTGGAAGTGGAAAGTACTCTGGGTCAGGGTAGCCGATTTACCGTTCGTTTACCTGACGCCGTTTCAGCAATAAAAAGGTCTGAGCAATGAAGCCGAACACCCTGGTCATTGAGGATGATGAAGTCATCAACCTGATGATCATCAAATATATCAAAAATATTGGTCATAAGGCGGTCGGCGTGCACAGCCTGGCCGATGCAGATAGCTACCTGAAGGATCACGAGCCTGATTTGATCATAACAGATATGCGTCTACCCGACGGCGACTGTCTGGCCCGTCTCCCGGATTTTTCAGAAAGCCAGCCGGTGATCGTTCTCACTGCTTATGGTTCAGTGAAAAATGCAGTTGAGGTCATGAAGGCCGGCGCATCTGAATACCTGACTAAACCCATCAATCCAGATGAACTGACATTGATAGTACAACGTGCTCTTGATAATGCTGCTTTACGCAACGATCACCAGTTTTGCAAACGTCGCTTACAGGCAAAAGAGAATTTCACATCGCTGATGATCGGCCAAAGCCAGACACTCGATAAGGTAAAGCAGCTTATTGGTGACGTAGCCCCAAGCGATCTAACCGTCCTTATTCTTGGCGAAAGCGGATCCGGCAAGGAATTGATCGCCCATGCCATACACCAACACAGTGACCGTAGTGATCGAAATTTCGTTGCAGTGGATTGCTGCACCTTGCAGGAAAATTTGTTCGAATCGGAACTTTTTGGACATGAACGCGGTGCATTTACCGGTGCGGAAAAACAGAAAAAAGGGCTTATAGAAGGTGCCCAGAATGGCACGATTTTTCTAGATGAAATAGGTGAGATCGGTGCTTCCATCCAGGCCAAGCTGTTACGTGTACTGGAAACTGGAAAGTTTCGCCGTGTCGGCGGGACAAAGGATCTCTCGGCTAATGTGAGGATCGTTGCCGCCACCAACCGCAACCTCAAAGAAATGTGCGAAACAGGCGATTTTCGCCAGGACCTCTACTACCGGCTGGAGGCATTCACTATTACCAGTCCGCCATTGCGGGAACGCCGCGATGACATCCCCCCATTGGTGGATCATTTTATTCGGAATCATAATTTTTCCTGCCGTATA
>JAUWVE010000155.1 GCA_030617565.1 Gammaproteobacteria bacterium
AAACTACCCCAATATCGCCCTTATCTGATCCAGCGCAGCATTACCCTGTGACATCTTCTCCTCAGTACTTACTTTTCTACCCAGAGCCTGCCAGTCCAGATCATCGACAGGTAACTCCTCGAGAAAACGGCTGGGGTCACAGTCCAGGGTTTCACCATAGCGTTGTCGCACCCTGGCAAGGCTTAAAGTCAGCCCGTGCTGGGCCCGTGTGATGGCGACATAGAACAAACGGCGTTCTTCTTCGACGTTATCTTCATCAATACTGCTTCGATGCGGCAGCAGCCCCTCTTCCATGCCAACGACATAGACATGAGGAAACTCAAGTCCTTTTGCGGCGTGAATAGTCATCAGTGAAACTTCATCACCATCCTGTTCATCATTATTGCGATCCAGTATTCCTCGAAGCACCAGGTTAGCAACACAATCAGAAAGCGTTTTTTCCTCTGCCTCTTCTTCATCACCTACAGTCAGCCAGTCAAGCAGCTCCTTGATGTTTTTCAGACGTCGCTCGGCCTGTGCCTCATCTTCGGCATTACTACGTACCCAGTCAGGATATGAAACCTGGTCCAGCAGCTGTTGGATAGCCACCTTCATATCTGCAGAAGTGATGTCATCCGCTGTCGACACTATCCAGTGGCAAAATTGCCTCAATGATGCAAGCTGTGCCCCGGAAATGCGACTGTCCAGTGCCAGGTGAGAGGTGGCTGCAAACATACTGATGCCTTTCTCTGTTGCATATTTTCCCAGCTTTTCCAATGTACCCGGCCCAATACCTCTACGCGGGGTATTCACTATCCTCAGGAAAGCGCTGTCGTCATCATGGTTGGCAACAAGTCGCAAATAGGCCATCACATCTTTGACTTCAGTTCGGTCGAAAAAAGACAGGCCGCCACTGATAAAGTAAGGAATGCGTTGTTCACGAAGGATCTTTTCAAATACTCTTGCCTGGTGGTTGCCGCGATAAAGGATGGCGTAGTTGTCATAGCTCAGGCCTTTTTGAAAACGGTGCTGCATTATTGAAGCCACAACTTTCTCGGCTTCATGCTGCTCATTTTTTGCCTCCAGTATCTGGATCGGATCACCATAACCCAGCTCACTCCAGAGTGCTTTCTTAAAGGTATGGGGGTTGTTGTCGATGACTTTGTTGGCCGCCTTCAGTATGCGCCCCATGGAACGGTAATTCTGCTCCAGCTTAATGACATTCAAGTCATGAAAGTCCTTCGATAACTGGGAAAGGTTTTCCGCTTCAGCACCTCGCCAGGCATAGATAGATTGATCATCGTCACCGACAACCGTCAAATTACCGCGTGCACCCACCAGCATCTTCACCAGTTCATACTGCGCGGTATTAGTATCCTGGTATTCGTCAACTAACAAATAATTAATCTGCTGACGCCAACGATCCAGTATCTCCGGGTCATTTTTCATCAGCACACCTGGTTTACTAATCAGGTCATCAAGATCGAGGGCATTACAGGCATGTAACTGGCGTTCATAGGCTGGATATATACGAGCGGCGGCCAGGCTGACAGGGTCATCTTCCGCCATCGCGCTAGTTATTTGATCAGGTAACAGAAAAGCATTTTTCCAGCTCGATATTCTGCCCAGTACATGCTCCGGAAACTTGTTGTCTGAATTCTGTTCAGAGCGCATTAACTCTCTAAGTATGACCAGGGCATCGCTTTGATCAATAATTGAGAAACCTTCCTTGTAATCCAGAGCAGCATATTCTTTACGCAGAATATTCAGGCCCAAGGTGTGGAAAGTAGAAATGGTAAGGCCACGCGAACTGACACCCGTGAGCAAACCCTTAACACGTGAGCGCATCTCTCTTGCTGCTTTATTGGTGAAGGTGACGGCAGTAATTTTTCGCGGCTGCATGCCCCGTTCACGAATCAACCAGGCAATCTTACTGGTAATAACACCAGTCTTGCCACTGCCTGCACCTGCAAGTACCAGCAATGGGCTGGAAACATGACGGACGGCTTCACGCTGTTGTGGGTTGAGTTTGGATAGCACTATTATTTAACAAAGATTGGTGATTAAGAAGCAGATTGTACGATCTCAGACGATCAGTAACAGTCTTACTTTCGGGATATGGTATTCTCCCATTTTTTATTTCTAACAAAAAGGAAAACAACACATGTCAGAAAAAATAACCGACTCCGGTCTGAAATATGATGACATCACTGAAGGTGATGGCGATATTGCTACAGCAGGACAAATGGTCACCGTCCATTACACCGGCTGGCTAACAGACGGGAGCAAATTCGATTCCAGCAAAGACAGGAACGACCCGTTTAAATTCAAGCTAGGTGCCGGAAATGTAATACGCGGCTGGGACGAAGGCGTCGCCGGCATGAAAATCGGTGGCACACGCAAACTAACCATTCCTGCCAATCTCGGCTATGGTGCCCAGGGCGCAGGTGGTGTAATTCCACCTAATGCGACACTGGTGTTTGAAGTTGAGTTGCTCGGTTTAGATTAAGAGGAAAGAGGAAAGAGGAAGTATGCGTTTCTTTTTCCTTTAACCTTTCCTCTTTAACCTTTCCTCTGCTTTTACCCTGCTGCCACTTTCGGCAAATTATGCAGAGCCCTTTCTATCTCCGCTTCAGGATATTCATAATCCACCAGTTCGCCAGCGAAATATTTATCATAAGATGACATATCGAAGTGGCCATGCCCAGATAGATTGAAAAACAGAGTTTTTTCCTCTGCACTTTCTTTACAGCGTAGCGCCTCATCGATTACTGCGCGGATCGCGTGATTAGATTCAGGGGCAGGGACAATTCCTTCAGATCGGGCGAATGTTACGCCTGCTTCAAAAGTTGCAATCTGCGGTACCGCTACGGCTTCAATCAGGCCTTCTTTATACATTTGGGAAACCAGGGTTGAATCACCGTGATAACGAAGACCACCAGCATGAATACTTGGCGGTATAAAATCGTGACCAAGGGTGTATTGAAGTAGCAGTGGGGTCATCCCCAGGGTATCACCAAAATCATAGGCATAGTGACCGCGTGTCAGAGTCGGGCAGGAAGTAGGTTCAACAGCGACCAGGCGTACATCTTTACCGGCTGCCTTGTCGGCAAAAAATGGGAATGCCACGCCACCGAAGTTAGATCCACCTCCACAGGGAGCGAAGATCATGTCAGGGTATTCACCAATACTGGCAAACTGTTTCTGCGCTTCCTGGCCGATGACTGTCTGATGCAACAACACGTGGTTCAAAACTGAACCCAGCGCATAGTTTGTATCATCACGAGACGCCGCCTCCTCAACTGCTTCAGATATAGCGATGCCGAGTGAACCCGGTGAATCTGGGTCATCAGCCAGTATCTTGCGACCGGCGTTGGTCAAATCAGAGGGACTGGCAAACACATCAGCGCCCCAGGTCTGCATCATTGAACGGCGAAACGGCTTCTGGTCATAACTCACCTTAACCATAAATACCCGTACGTCTATGCCAAACATCTGTCCGGCCAGCGCTATCGAACAACCCCATTGCCCGGCACCCGTCTCGGTAGTCAGCTTGGTTATGCCTGCCTGCTTGTTGTAATACGCCTGCGCCACAGCTGTATTCGGTTTGTGTGAACCAGCAGGGCTAACGCCTTCATCTTTGTAGTATATTTTTGCCGGTGTG
>JAUWVE010000081.1 GCA_030617565.1 Gammaproteobacteria bacterium
GGAACGTGATTGCCTGGTTGTCGGCGGGGGGCAGGTTGCGGCTCGAAAGGTGGCGCTGCTGGATAAGGCCGGTGCCAGCATAACGGTCATAGCACCCGATCTTTGTGATGAGCTTTCTGCAAAAGTGGCAGCAAAGGAAATCCATTACCACAAGCGTGGATTTGAAGATGCGGATATTACCAACCAGGCTGTTATTATCGCCGCAACCGATAACCGAAAGGTGAATGAACGCATTTCATCTCTGGCTCAAAGGGCCGGTATTCCTGTCAATGTGGTTGATAATCCGGATCTGTGCAGTTTTATTATGCCGTCGATCATTGACCGCTCGCCGGTGCAGGTTGCCATATCCACCGGTGGTGCATCACCGGTGCTGGCGCGTCTGCTGCGCGGGCGCCTGGAATCATTTATTCCTTCTGCTACGGGTCGCCTGGCCAGTCTGCTGGAAGAATACCGCGTCGCAGTAAAAAAACGCTTTACCAATATCGAATCCCGGCGTTATTTCTGGGAACGTATACTGCAGGGCCGTGTTGCAGAACTGGTTTATGCCGGGCGTGATGATGAGGCGAGGTCGGCGCTATCAGAGGAAATCAGCAAAGCTGGCGAGTGGCAGGATGAGGTGGGGCAGGTCTACCTGGTGGGTGCCGGTCCGGGTGATCCTGATTTACTTACTTTCCGAGCCCTGCGTCTGATGCAGCAGGCCGATGTTGTTGTATATGACAGACTGGTATCTGAACCGATTCTGGATATGGTGCGTCGGGATGCTGATCGCATCTATGCCGGCAAAGAACGTAATAACCATGCTATTCAACAGGAAGACATCAACCAGTTGCTGATCCGGCTGGCCAAGGAGGGGCACCGTGTCTTGCGCCTGAAAGGTGGTGACCCGTTCATCTTCGGTCGTGGTGGTGAAGAGATAGAGGGGCTCATGGAAGAGGGCATACCTTTTCAGGTGGTACCTGCAATAACGGCAGCTTCCGGTTGCTCAACATACTCCGGTATTCCTCTGACACACCGTGATTATTCGCAGGCATGTACGTTTGTCACTGGCCACCTTAAAGATGGCACCTGTAATCTCAACTGGCCGGCGCTGGCTCAGCCCAATCAGACCATTGTTTTCTATATGGGGCTGCAGGCAGTCAATGTGATCTGCAAGGAACTGATAGCACATGATATGCCACCGACTACACCCGCCGCGCTTATACAGCAGGGTACAACTCCGGAACAAAAGGTTTATATTGGGGACCTGGATAGTCTGCCTGAGCTTGTAAGGCTATATGAAGTAAAGGCGCCAACACTGATTATTGTTGGACAGGTAGTCAAGCTGCATGAAAAGCTAAACTGGTATAACAGCGGTAAAAAAACGAAGAAAAAATAATATGTTTCAAAGACTTAATGAAGATATCGAATGTGTTTTCGAGCGCGATCCTGCAGCCAGGAATACTCTCGAAGTGCTCACTACCTATCCGGGTTTGCATGCAATCTGGGGGCATCGCATGAGTTCCTTCCTGTGGCGTCACGGGTTCAAATGGCTGGCGCGTATGTTATCCAATCTTTTTCGCTGGCTGACTGGAATTGAAATTCATCCGGGTGCCGTCATTGGCTGCCGCTTTTTCATTGATCATGGCATGGGTGTGGTGATCGGTGAGACGGCTGAAATTGGCAATGATTGCACACTGTATCACGGCGTCACATTGGGTGGCACAAGTTGGGACAAAGGCAAGCGCCACCCGACACTGGAAGATAATGTGGTCATCGGTGCCGGTGCCAAGGTGCTTGGGCCAATTACTATTGGTGCCAGTGCAAAAATAGGCTCAAACTCGGTGGTAGTCAAAGATGTGCCGCCCATGTCTACTGTCGTCGGTATCCCCGGGCATATCGTTACCAGGCCGGATGACGGTAACGCAGATAAGCGCAAGGAGCAGGCTCAGAAAATAGGCTTTACTGCTTATGGTGAAACGCAAAACTCAGCAGATCCTGTTGCGCAGGCGGTCAACCGCATACTTGAGCATTTGCATGCAGTCGATTCGCGGATTAATTTAATCGATGGAAAGCTGGAGCAGGCAGGACTGGCTGATGGCCTGGATGATCTGCCCGAGCTTGATGTTGAGGAAATCAGTTCAGGTGGTAAAGCGAGCGAATCAGAAAGACAGTCTGGTGAGAAAAAACACAGCGGCAATACTTGACTAAATTAGTCGGGTATTAGATAATAAGTAATTATAACATATCCTGGATCGTATCGGTATTTTACGATACTTAACACGCGAGTTTTCACTATGAGACTGACCACAAAAGGCCGTTATGCAGTAACGGCAATGCTTGACCTTGCTATCCATTATGAAAAGGGCGCCATAACGCTTTCTGACATAGCGGGTAGACAGGGAATATCACTTTCCTACCTGGAACAATTGTTTGCCCGCCTGCGACGTAAAGGCCTGGTGACGAGTACGCGTGGACCGGGTGGCGGCTACCGTCTCGCGACAGAGCCGGAAAATATCCACGTCGCAGAAATCGTGACCGCAATCAATGAGACCGTTGATGCAACACGTTGTGGCGGCGAGAAAAACTGTGACAAAGAGGGCCGCTGTCTTACCCATTATCTGTGGGAAGACCTGAGTACCCGTATTCACGAGTTCCTTAACAATATCACCCTCGGTGACCTTGTTAACCAGCCTAACGTACAGGAAGTTGCCTGTCGCCAGGAAGAAACAAAGAAAAAGGTTGCTCTGAGCTCTATCAGACCGTAACGAACGAACACTAGAAGCTGAACAGAAATGAAACCAATATACCTTGATTACTCCGCGACTACCCCGGTTGATAAACGGGTGGCTGAAAAAATGATGAATTATTTGACCATGGATGGTGAGTTTGGCAATCCTGCCTCTCGTTCACATGTCTATGGCTGGGCGTCTGAGGCGGCCGTTGATCTGGCACGTAAGCAGGTGGCGGACCTGATCAATGCCGATCCCAGAGAAATAGTCTGGACATCGGGTGCGACAGAATCTGATAACCTTGCCATCAAGGGCGCAGCACATTTTTATAGCAAGAAAGGCAAGCACATTATTACCTGCAAGACTGAACACAAGGCGGTGCTGGATACCTGCCGCCAGCTTGAGCGTGAAGGCTTTGAAGTGACCTATCTGGATCCCGAGGAGAATGGACTGATTGACCTTGGGAAACTGGAAGCTGCAATCCGTCCTGATACAACCTTGATAAGCATCATGCATGTGAACAATGAAATTGGCGTTATTCAGGATATTGCCGCGATAGCGAAGATTGCCCACGAACATAAAGTTATATTTCATACCGATGCGGCCCAGAGTGCCGGTAAAATTCCGATTGATGTCAAAGCAATGGACATTGATATGCTTTCACTTTCTGCGCACAAGATATACGGCCCTAAGGGGGTCGGGGCACTTTTTGTGAGACGTAAGCCGCGCATCAGAATTGAGGCCCAGATGCATGGCGGTGGCCATGAGCGTGGCATGCGTTCAGGCACCCTGGCTGTGCATCAGATTGTCGGTATGGGTGAGGCCTTTCAAATTGCAAAAAATGAAATGGCAGAAGAAACAGCAAGAATACTAAAGCTGCGTACACGCTTGCTTGACGGTTTTAAGGACATGGAAGAAGTCTATGTTAATGGGGATCTTCAGCACCGTATTGCCGGGAACATCAACATCAGCTTTAATTTTGTTGAAGGTGAGTCACTGATCATGGCACTTAAAGATCTGGCTGTATCATCGGGTTCGGCCTGTACATCGGCCAGTCTGGAACCGTCTTATGTGCTGCGGGCACTCGGCCGAAATGATGAACTGGCACATAGTTCCATACGATTCAGTATTGGTCGCTTTACCACTGAGCAGGATATAGACAGGGCGATACAACTGGTTCGTGATAATATTGATAGATTACGTGAGCTGTCTCCACTGTGGGATATGTACAAAGATGGCGTAGATCTGGAAAAAGTAGAGTGGGTTGCTCATTAGAGGTGTCTATTTGCTTTGTATCGACAGACAATGCCCACGACTGAATCGGAGAACTGAAAATGGCGATAAGTCTAACTGAAAAAGCGGCGGATCATGTCCGTAATTTTATCGAAAAAAGAGGTGGTGCAGCGGGTTTGAGACTGGCGGTTAAAACCTCGGGTTGCTCCGGGCTTGCTTATGTACTCGAGTTTGTCGATGAAATCGAAGAAAATGATGAGGTCTTTGAAACAGCAGGCATCAATATTATTGTAGATAAAAAAAGCCTGATTTATCTTGATGGTACGGAACTTGATTATAAGCGTGATGGCCTCAATGAAGGATTTGAGTTCAATAACCCGAATGTTAAAGATGCCTGTGGTTGCGGGGAAAGCTTTACCGTTTAGTAAGCATCTTTTCTCCGGTTCTCCTGCCTGCTGAGTAAGTACACTCCTGATCATGCAAATTCCGTTCGAAAATAACTATTTCGATCTTTTTTCTATCGAAAAGTCCTATTCACTCGACCGCCATCAACTGCGGGATCGTTTTCGCGAGCTTCAAAGGCAATTTCACCCGGATAATTTTGCCAGTGCTACTGAGCAGGATCGCCGTATTTCTGCACAGTATGCGGCAATGATTAACGAAGCATTTACGACATTGAATGACCCCGTGCAGCGTGGACGGTATATGCTATCTCTCAACGGCATTAACACGGATGAAGAGCACGATACCCGCATGGATCCGGAGTTTTTAATGCAACAGATAGAATTACGTGAAGAACTTGATGCTGCTCGCTCATCTTCACTGGATGCATTAAATCAACTGTCTGATAAGGTGGAAAGTGATTTTGCCGGAAGGATGGCGCTGGTGGGAGAAATTCTGGACGGGACAGATGATAATGAATTAGAAAAAGCACGTCATCTGGTACGAGAATTACAATTTCTCAGTCGCATGCGAAATGAAATAGAAGAGGCTGAAGAGTCGTTTTTTTGAATGGCATCAGCGCTGCTTAAACAATACTGACAATACTTCGAATACTGGCGAGAAAACACCGATGGCGCTGCTGCAAATTAATGAACCGGGACAATCTACCAATCCGCATGAACATCGACTGGCGGCAGGCATAGACCTCGGCACCACCAATTCACTGGTCGCTACCGTGCGCAGTGGTGAAGCCAGCGTACTGCCTGATGAAGAGGGCCGCAGCCTGTTGCCATCAGTAGTCAGGTTTCGCGAAAAAGGCGATACACAGATTGGCTACCCGGCATTGGCTGAGATGGTAAATGATCCATTGAATACTATTTCCTCGGCGAAGCGCATGATTGGCCGAAAAACGGCTGATATCAAGACTCTGCGTGATCATCTGCCGTACCATTTTGATGATGAATCGGCCAACGTTCCTCGTATCATTACTGCCGATGGACCGCGCAGTGCCATCGAGGTGAGTGCTGAGATCCTTACTGCATTAAAAAAACGTGCCGAGCAGGCGCTCTCCGGTGAACTCGCCGGTGTTGTGATCACGGTGCCTGCCTATTTTGATGATGCACAGAGGCAGGCAACAAAGGATGCTGCAAGACTGGCAGGCCTGAATGTCATGCGATTGCTTAATGAGCCGACCGCCGCTGCGGTTGCCTATGGGCTGGATGAAGGCTCTGAAGGTGTGTATGCCATTTATGACCTGGGTGGCGGCACCTTTGATATTTCTATTCTGCGCCTGAATAAAGGTGTGTTTGAGGTGCTGGCAACGGCCGGTGACTCGGCGCTTGGCGGCGATGACATGGACAGGCTGATAGCAGAATGGATACTTGATGAGATAAATCAGGCTGAATTATCTACAGATAATCAATTCTTGCGTCAGGTGATGGTCGTTGCCCGGGCGGCTAAAGAAGCATTGACCGACAATGATTCAACCGTGATTAAGTTAACCCTGCCTGATGGTTCTACTCAGACTATTTCTCTGAATCGCTCACGCATGAATGACATTATTGCACCGGTAATCGATAAAACTTTACTGCCCTGCCGTCGCAGTCTGCGCGATGCCGGTCTGGATAAAACTGATATCGATGGAATTGTAATGGTTGGCGGTTCGACCCGTGTACGCAGCGTACAGGAAAAGGTGGAGACATTTTATAACAGAAAACTCTACACCGGTGTCGACCCGGATCAGGTTGTCGCCATTGGTGCCGCTATACAGGCGGATATCCTGATTGGCAACCGTGCCACAGGTGATATGTTGCTGCTGGATGTTATTCCGCTTTCCCTTGGCATTGAAATCATGGGAGGAATGGTGGAAAAGATTATTCCACGTAATGCAACCATTCCGGTTACCCGTGCACAGGAGTTTACTACCTATAAAGATGGCCAGACGGCGATGTCGATTCATGTCCTGCAGGGTGAGAGGGAACTGGTAACAGACTGCCGATCACTGGCACGCTTCGAACTGAAGGGGATTCCCCCTATGGCGGCTGGCAGCGGGCGCGTTAAGGTGAGTTTTCAGGTCGATGCAGATGGCCTGTTGAGTGTCAGTGCCCGTGAAGCCACGACTGGCACGGAAACCCGGGTGGATGTTAAACCTTCTTATGGTTTGACCGATGCAGAAGTGGAACAGATGCTACGTGATTCAATTACACATGCCAGCGATGATATCCAGGCCCGACAGCTGGCTGAGCAGCGGGTAGAAGCTGATCGCGCAATCAGTGCACTGGAAAATGCCATGGCTATCGATGGCAATACTCATCTGGACGACAATGAACGCAGTGCATTGCTGGAGTGCATGGAGGCACTTGGGAAAATTAAAGAAATGGATGATGCAGATAATATCAAACAGGCCATTAATGAGTTAAATGATTTGTCTGAACCCTTTGCTGCACGCCGCATGAACGCCAGTATCCAGGACGCGATGGCAGGACATAATATTAATGAATTCAGTGAGTAGATAATGACAAAATTGACTTTTTTGCCGCACCAGGAAGTTTGTCCGCAAGGGGTAGACATAGAAGTAGAGCCCGGTGTGACTATTCTGGATGCCGCACTGGCAAATGGCATAGAGATTGAGCATGCCTGTGAAAAGGCCTGTGCCTGCACCACCTGCCATGTCATTATACAGCAGGGCTTCGACTCCCTGAATGAGCCAACGGATGA
>JAUWVE010000140.1 GCA_030617565.1 Gammaproteobacteria bacterium
GCTTATCAGACCCACGCAGGGTGCGGTACATCGTTTTATCTGGTATTGCAGGCAGGGTCGGGAGCGGTTGCGGAAAAATCCGTCTTCACATTGTCTAACTGGAATGGTCTTCTGCAACAATGTCAGCATTTCTCTTACCGCACCGGCACTCGGAAAGGGGCCAAAATACTGTGCCTTGTCCTTGCGTGAACCCCTGTGTATAGACAGCCCGGGATAGTCCTGATCGATGGTCAGGCGAATATAGGGATAGGATTTATCATCGCGCATCAGGATATTGAAGCGCGGCTTCATGCTCTTGATCAGGTTGCTTTCCAGCAGCAGGGCTTCGGTCTCGGTATGAGTCAGACTGACTTCGATGCGGGTCACCTGCCGCATCATCGACGCTATGCGTAGACTAAGCCCTGTCTTGCGAAAATAGCTGGATACCCGCTTTTTCAGGTTCCGCGCCTTACCGACATACAACAGCTTGTCGTTGGCATCGTACATTTGATAAACACCCGGGGAGGCTGTCAGGGTCTTCAGAAAGGCCTGGTAGTCGAATTGGCTGTCTGGGTCAGTCATGTAGTGGCAAACACTCTTAGACAAAAAATCTCTCGAGGATTAATTTCGCACAAATAGCAGATAGATATCGTAGGTGCGAATTCATTCGCACAGAATGAGAACCAGAGTCTATTTGTGCGAATGAATTCGCACCTACAACATACTGCATGTACATACTTTACTTAAGGTCATCTATTCTAATAACTCCCCAACCCTGTCGAAAACCGCATCGAACATCTGAGGTGTCAAACGGCGAGTTTGTGTGTTGTAGCGGCTGCAGTGGTAAGAATCAAGCAATGTCAATCGACTGAGTTCTTTCTCTACCAGATGCCCGAACGGGTAATCTTTCTGCCGCCCGCCAAGCGCCTTGACACAGGCCTTGTGAGACAGCCCTCCCAGGGCAAGAACCACACTTCCCGGTTCCAGCGCAGACAGCTCTTCTGTCAGATAACTATTACATTCATTCACTTCAGATCCTACCGGTTTATTGGCCGGTGGCAGACATTTTACCGCATTGGTAATACGACAGTTCTTCAATATAAGGCCATCATCGGCGGATACTGATTCTGCTGCACTGGCAAAGCCATAGCGGTGCAGGGTCTGGTAGAGAATGACACCCGCATGATCACCGGTAAAAGGCCGCCCGCTAGCATTGGCACCATGCATGCCCGGTGCCAGGCCAACAATCAGAAACCGCGCTTTTTCGTCTCCGAAAGGCGCTACTGGCAAGCCATGGTAATCAGGATGTTTTTCACGTACATCATCTAGAAAAGATGACAGACGCGGACAGCGCCGGCAGTTTATGTCGAAAGTGGCTTTGTCGTTAAGTGGTTTACTCATAATTTCAGAATCTCCATTGATAGATTCTATCAACAGGAATAAATCGGATAAAATATAAAAACAACCATCTCCCGCTAGCGGGCATGACCCGCTGCTATCTTTGCAGATAATCATACCCGGTATAGCGCGCTATCAAATGTCACCCGGGGGGAAAACCAGATCCATCCTGAGCCTTGCGGGTAATGCACGTCCTACTCGCTTGATGTAAAGTATAGATGTCTGATTTGGGTGGTGGATTCTACCCACAAGTGAGACGGGAAGTCATTGACAAATAAGCAGATGAACCATGATGAAAACCTTTCCACTAACATCTGAGATAATGTATTGATAGAAGCCCTGATACTCGTTCTTGTAGCAAATGGAACACCTGTAATCGCTAGCCGCTTACTGGGCGATCGTCTAGCGTACCCAGTTGACCTGAATCGATCCACAGCTGATGGCTATCGCTGGCTGGGCGAATCAAAAAATATCCGCGGCGTTGTCCTGGCGATTATCACTACTGCACTGGCAGCTTTCGTGTTGGGGCACGACTGGAAGCTGGGTGCTTTAGTCGGCGCACTTGCTATGGCAGGTGACATAATTTCAAGCTTTATCAAACGGCGCATGGGAAAGGCTGTCAGCAGCCAGGCACCGGGCCTGGACCAGGTGCCTGAAGCATTACTTCCCCTTGCTGTCTGCGCAGGGCCGCTTGGCCTGCAATGGTCTGAGGTGCTGATTCTTGTTGGTGTTTTCTGGGTGCTGGAGTTGCTGTTGTCTCGTGTACTCTATGCCCTGCATATACGTAAACAGCCGTATTAATCTGTTCTGCGCAAACGATGCAATGTGACCTCTGGCGGGCAGTTAAGTCGTACATCGACAATGCATGTCCCGGCACCAACCGAGGTATACCCCGTCAACGAATGGTAATGCCAGTTACCTGATCCCATATAACGCGGGCAGTTTGCATCCAGTGTTAAAGGATAACCCCCTGGCAGACAAATCTGGCCACCATGTGTATGTCCACAGAGCAAAACGTCGAAGCCTGCATGGGCAGCCTGGCGGTAGACTTCCGGTGTGTGGGAAAGCAATATGGAAACGCTGTCGCCGGGGATATTGTGGGCAGACTTTTCCAGGTTATCGACGCGATAGTAATGTGCATCATCTATTCCGGCGAGATGGATAGTTTCACCTTCGCGTTCCAGGGGAACTGATTCATTCAACAGCATCCTGATGCCCATGTCCTCGAGATGAGGCACCATGAAGATACTGTCATGGTTGCCCAAAACGGCATAAACCGGTTGTTTCAAAACCATGCACAGCGTACGCATACCTGCCATTGCCTGGTCGATGGGACCCGTGGTCCAGGCACGGTAATCGCCGGTAATAACACAGATATCGTAGTCGAGCTTTTCAATACGCCGGATTAAAGCCTCGTTGGTTTCCGGGTTCATATCGACATGCAGATCGCTAAGGTGCAGCAGCGTCAATCCATCGAATGCAGCGGGCAGGTGGGGTATAACGATCTCGTTCTCGTTAAGCTGTATATCCAGCGCCTTGCGTCGGCCGTACCAGTAGACACCCGTTAGTTTCAGGATATAGCGAAGCAGAGCATGCCCGGAGTACCAGTTCTCAGGGTGAAAGAAATTCAGGCCCTTGCCGAAGACCCTTGGAGATTCATTTTCAATACCGATACGCTGCCGCGCATGCACCACACCCAGCCTGTCCGAGAGCTTTTTATGAACATCAACATCCATAGCTTAATTATACACTTTCACGCTGAGAAAACGTCATAAGCTGGTTCCACCAGGCGGGCCCACGCTGGCCTGTATCCCCAACAATAGATAACAGGGGACAAAAATAACATGTATTCATCACGCGAAATACCAGGAACAAGCCTGGGAAATTCATCTGCAAAGAGGAGCCTGCCTTGGAGAGCTCTTAAAATTTTTGTGATTTTCTATTTTTGCATGCTATGTTTCGTGGATCTTTTACCTTTTACCTTTTACCTGTCATAACCTACAATCCTGCATCCGATATCAAACAGCTCCTGGAACATAGTGATGAAAATTTCAGCATTTGAAATGAAAGTAGGCAACCTGATGGAACATCAGGGAAAACTCTGGCGGGTACTGAAGCTTGGACATGTCAAGCCCGGCAAGGGAGGCGCCTTTGTACAGGCCGAAATGAAGGAAATTACAACCGGCACCAAACTCAATGAACGCTTTCGCTCCGATGAGAAGCTGGAAAAGGCCCATGTTGAACCTCGGCAGATGCAATACCTGTATGCAGAAGGTGACAACCATATCTTCATGGATCTGACCACTTACGAGCAGCTCGGCCTGGCCGAAGACGATATCAGCGAACAAATGGGTTATTTACTGCCGAATATGGAAGTACAGATCAACTTTCATAACGAAAACCCCATCGGCATGGAACTTCCGTTGAATGTGGTTCTTGAAGTCGTAGAGACGGAAAGTGTGGTCAAAGGACAGACTGCGACCAGTTCGGGTAAACCGGCCAGGCTGGAAACGGGAATTACCGTTACTGTTCCACAGTTCATTAGCGCCGGAGAGAAAATAAAGGTCAACACCGGCACCGGCGAATACGTCGAACGTGCCAGCAGCTAGTGTTTTTCATCACTCCACACATTCGCCTGCATTGAAAAAATATTTGTTTCTTGCTGCAAAGATTGTTGTCAGCCTGTCGCTGCTCGGCTACCTGTTGTGGCAGCTGGACTGGCCGTCACTTATTGAAAAAGCAGGAAACCTTTCCTGGTGGACACTGCCTGTGGCTGTCTC
>JAUWVE010000255.1 GCA_030617565.1 Gammaproteobacteria bacterium
GGAGTGCGCCGGGGCAAGGCTGCCTGACTACCAGGGCGCTGCTTTTGTCACCCTGAAGAAGGATGGGCAATTACGAGGGTGTATTGGCAGTCTCAGTGCCTATCGGCCATTACATGAAGATATTGCCGAAAATGCCTTTGCTGCCGCTTTCCGCGACCACCGCTTTAACGCTGTAACAGAAGCAGAGTTAGATGATATGGAGATATCTGTCTCAGTATTGACCTCGCCGGAATTGATAGAATTTACCTCGGAATCTGATTTGGTATCACAACTGAGACCGGGTGTGGATGGTTTGATCATGACTGAAGGTGGTAACAGGGGGACATTCCTGCCATCAGTATGGGAAAATTTACCTGAACCAGCCTCCTTTTTGTCTCAACTTAAATTGAAAGCCGGCTTGCCTGCAGACTACTGGTCAGGCACCATGAAGGTAGAGCGTTACGAAACTATCTCCTGGTAGACTCCCGAAGACAATAAATAGAAGAATTATGAGCTTAATTAAAAAAACAAACCCACGTGTTATATCGATAAAAGATTTTTCATCCTGTTCCTATTGTTCAGTTAGGCGGCTGTGTTTACCTGTTTCTGTTGATAAAGAAGAAATAGACATCATTGATGAGTTTGTCGAAGATCGCCCGCATCTTAAAAAGAGCGAATATCTTTTCCATGCCGGTGACAAATTCCGCTCACTGTACGCTATCAAATCAGGCGCAGTAAAAACCTTTGGAAGCACTCGAGATGGTCGGGAGCAGATAACCGGGTTTCATTTTGCAGGAGAGCTGATTGGGCTTGATGCAATTGGAAACAATATGCATAACTGTAATGCCGTGGCTCTGGAAAAAACAGTGATTTGCACGATGCCATACCAGAATATTGAAGGCATCAGCACACAGATACCAAGCATACAGCATGAAATAACCCGTTTGATGAGCAAGGAAATCCGAAACGATGAAGAGATGCTGATGGCAATGGGCAGCATGCGTGCAGAACAGCGTGTTGCATGTTTTCTATTTAACCTTCACAGGCGGCTCAGCACGAACAGCAGCGATGCGCTTTCTATACGCCTGCCGATGACACGGGAAGAAATTGGTAATTACCTCGGGCTGTCACTGGAAACGGTGAGTCGACGCATGAGCAGTCTTCAAGAAGATGGCATTATCAATGTGGAGAACCGGCTGATAACACTTAGGGATATCGAAGCCTTGCAGCATCTTTGTAATTGACATGGCTTTTTGTGGGTAAAAGGGTATAGAGATGCAGGATGAGAATAGTGATTTTGTAGTCCCTGAAGCACCTCGCCTGGATCGAGCAGTTATCGATGAATGGCTATCACATTTTCCAGAATTAAGCGGTCTGGATGATCCAGTCTGGCAAAAAGTTCTGGACTCAGCTCGACCTGTAGAGCTGCCGGCGGGTACAACAGTATTTCGTGATGGAGATGGCTGTCAGAATTATATGTTCGTCATGGAAGGTGCGGTCAGGGTGCAGAAAATGGCTGAGAATGGCCGTGAAATTGTACTCTACCGTGTCAGTGCCGGTGAGGCCTGCATTCTGACAACATCATGCCTGCTTAGTCATCAACGCTATCCGGCTGAAGGTATTACCGAGGATAATCTTCGTGCCATCAGCATTCCAGTTAAGTTATTTGATGAGGGCATAGCCGGTTCAGCCGGGTTTCGTGCTTTTGTTTTCTCCAGTTACGGACGTCGTATCGCTGATTTGATCCTTTTGGTTGAAGATGTTGC
>JAUWVE010000052.1 GCA_030617565.1 Gammaproteobacteria bacterium
ATAGCAGTTGTCCTGCCCGCTGTCCAGCATACGGATGCATACAGAACTCTGGCTGCTGATGACCAGCGGCCTGAAACTGAGGGTATGGGGGCAGATAGGTACCAGTGCAATAGCTTCCAGCTCCGGCGCCAGTATTGGGCCATTGGCTGACAGAGCATAGGCTGTGGAGCCAGTTGGTGTCGCAACAATGATGCCGTCTGCTCGTGCAGTATTGACATGCGTGTCATCGACCAGGGTCTCAAACTCAATTAAACGTGCCAGTTCACCCTTGCTGACCACAACATCATTCAGTGCTTCAGCACTGTGTATGACTTTTCCGGCACGGGACAGGCTGGCATGCAGAAGAATTCGTTCTTCCTGCTGATAGTTGCCGTTCAGGATTTCCCGCAAAATTTCATCCATGTCTTCGCGGGGGATATCTACCAGGAAGCCCAGGCGACCAAGATTAATGCCTGCCAGCGGAATATTCTGTGAGGCAATCTCACGTGCGATGTGCAATAAGGTACCGTCACCGCCAACCACAATAGCCAGGTCGGCTACTGTTTTTCCGGCATCTTCATTTTTCTGCCGCTCAACTTCGCAACCCAGTTTGAGCAGATACTCCTGCAGCTGATCGGCAACCGCCCGTGCGGATGGATCATTATGTCGAGAGAATATTGATACGGTTTTAAAAACTAGTGACATTTAATGCCAGGCTCCTGTTTATCCGGTAATAGGAGAGTAATCGACTTGCCGGTAGAACGGAAGAGTTTACTAACTAACTCGAGTCCTGAATAGCCGTCACTCTTTATTGTCACCAGCCGATGAGTATAATGTCTATTGTTCTGGAAACTACCCAACAAAACCGTTCGAAAATAATTTCACTAGATGACCGAGTCACTAAATACACGTGCTGAAATTCTGCTAAAAACCCTCATCGAGCAATATATTGAGGGTGGGCAGCCTGTCGGATCAAAACAGCTGCTGAAAAGTTCCGGCTTGAGTGTGAGTTCTGCAACGATCAGAAACGTGATGGCGGATCTGGAACAAATGGGGCTGGTACATGCTCCCCATACCTCGGCCGGGCGGGTACCTACCCAAAGCGGTTACCGGTTGTTTGTTGATTCGCTGATTCAGGTTAAGCCAGTGACTCCCATTGTGAGCCAGGAGTTTGCTGCCAATTTTTCCGGCGAGGTCGATGTCGATACACTGGTACATTCTGCTTCTAGCCTGCTGTCGGATGTTACCCGCTTTGCCGGTGTTGTTATGGTGTCCAATACAGAGCAGGAAATATTCAAACAGATTGAATTTCTGAACCTGGGACATAGTCGTTTGCTGGTTATTCTGGTCAGTGAAGACGGGCGTGTGCAAAACAGAGTAATTACTACCGATAAGGAATTTTCTCCATCGGAACTGGTAGAGGTGGCCAACTTTTTTAATGAGACCTTTAGCGGCCAGGCGCTGGATAGCGTCAAATTGATGCTGCTGCAGGGCATGGAAAAGGACACGGCAGGTATGAACCGGGTTATCCAGGAAGCGATTTCTCTGGCAAGACAGGCCTTTGATGACGGGGCTGCGGCAGAAAATAATCTGATGGTGAGCGGCGAAGAACAACTCATTGATATTCCGGATCTGAGTAATAATAAGACCCTGAGACGATTATTTGGCTCCTTCAAGACCAAGCAGGACTTGCTGGATTTGCTGGAGCGTAGTCTGGGTGTTGAGGGCATCAAGATATTTATCGGCGAAGAGTCCGGCTACAAGGCCTTTGCCGATTGTTCAGTCGTAACAGCGTCTTTTTGCCGGGAAGGTGAGCGGGTCGGCACCCTGGGTGTCGTCGGGCCTACACGCATGGATTATGAAGGCATCATTCCAATCGTCGATATTACGGCACGTTTATTGTCAAATGCACTTAGTAGTGGCTAAGCAGCCCCAAAATCCTGTTTCAGGGGACTTGAATCCTTAAGCAAAATCCCCACCTGAAGGCGATGTAGTAATTTCTTTTACCCAGAGAGAACCCTATGACCAGCAAAGAAAAGGAAGAAATGAGAGAAAAAGACGAGCTAGACCTTGAAGATGTTGAGGTAGGAGAAGTCCTGGAAGAGTTCGACGAACATAATCGGGAAGTTTCTCATCAACAGTATGAGCAAATGCGCGAGGCACTGGCAAAAGCGGAAGAGGCCGCGTTGCGCAGTCGAGCCGAAATGGAAAATATTCGCCGTCGAGCAGAGAATGATATTGCCAATGCACGTAAGTTTGCAGTAGAGAAATTTGCTGCAGAAGTATTATTGGTCAGGGACAGCCTCGATCAGGCTAAAAAAATTGATCTGGACCAGGAAAATCGTGAAATTCTGGCAAAAATGAAAGAAGGTCTGGATCTGACCATGAAGCAGCTCGAAACAGCGATGGAAAAATTCAATATCAAAGAAATCGCACCACAGCTGGGCGAACGTCTGGATCCGGAAAAACATCAGGCAATGGGGCTCATGGATGCCGAGGGCATTGATGGCAACTGTATAGCCCAGGTGATTCAGAAAGGTTTTACCATCAATGACCGCCTGTTGCGCCCGGCGATGGTGATGGTGGCGAAGTAAAACATTGTTTTACGTGTTACGTGTTAGGTATTACGGATTTAAACCGTAAATCGTAAATCGTAACCCGTAAAACTTGTTTTTCAGTTACTAGCCCCTATCTATTAAGCAGTAAAAATAAGTAGTTAAAGAACTGACAACGAGGACGAAAAAATGGGAAAAATTATTGGTATTGATCTGGGTACCACCAACTCATGTGTGGCGGTAATGGAAGGCGGCAAGCCCCGTGTGCTGGAAAATAGTGAAGGCGATCGCACGACCCCTTCTATCGTTGCTTATATGGATGATGAAGTCGTCGTTGGTGCACCGGCCAAACGTCAGGCTGTCACCAATCCTGCCAATACTTTGTATGCCATCAAACGACTGATCGGTCGCAAGTTTGATGAAGATGTCGTGCAGCGTGATATCGAACTGATGCCTTATAAGATTCTGAAGGCAAAGAACGGCGATGCCTGGGTTGAAGTCAACGGCAAGCAGATGGCACCGCCGGAAGTCTCAGCGCGTGTACTGATGAAACTGAAAGCGGATGCAGAAGCTTTTCTGGGTGAAGAAGTAACAGAAGCGGTGGTTACCGTGCCGGCCTACTTCAATGATTCACAGCGTCAGGCAACCAAGGATGCCGGCAAGATTGCCGGTCTGGATGTTAAGCGCATCATCAACGAGCCGACAGCAGCAGCACTCGCCTTTGGCATGGATAATAAGGAAGGCGACCGTACCGTGGCGATTTATGACCTTGGTGGCGGCACCTTTGACATTTCCATAATTGAAATAGCGGATGTTGATGGTGAGCACCAGTTTGAAGTCCTGTCTACCAATGGCGATACATTCCTTGGCGGCGAAGATTTTGATCATCGCATCATTGATTTTCTGGCAGACGAGTTTAATAAGGAACAGGGTGTAGATATTCGCAATGATCCAATTGCACTACAGCGTTTGAAAGAAGCCGCTGAAAAAGCAAAAATTGAACTGTCTTCAACCACGCAGACTGAAATAAATCTGCCTTATATTACGGCTGATGCCAGTGGGCCGAAGCATCTTAATGTCAAGTTGACCCGTGCCAAGCTGGAATCCCTGGTTGAAGATCTGGTTAAACGCACCATTGACCCATGCAAGATTGCAATGAAAGATGCCGATCTTAGTGTCTCTGACATCTCCGATGTCATTCTTGTCGGTGGCCAGACGCGTATGCCGATGGTGCAGGAAGCTGTTAAAGGTTTCTTTGGCAAAGATCCACGCAAGGACGTTAACCCTGATGAAGCAGTTGCCCTTGGCGCAGCTATACAGGGCGGTGTACTCGGCGGTGATGTCAAAGATGTCTTGCTGCTGGATGTCACACCCCTGTCTCTTGGTATTGAGACCATGGGTGGCGTGATGACCAAACTGATCGAAAAGAATACAACGATTCCTACCAAGGCATCTCAGGTCTTCTCTACTGCAGAAGACAACCAGAATGCTGTGACTGTACATGTGCTGCAGGGTGAACGTGAAATTGCTTCCGGCAATAAATCGCTGGGTCGTTTTGATCTGACCGATATTCCACCTGCTCCACGTGGTATGCCGCAGATCGAGGTGATTTTCGATATTGATGCCAACGGCATCATGCATGTCACCGCGAAGGACAAGGCCACAGGTAGAGAAAACAAGATTGTTATCAAGTCCAGTTCCGGTCTCAGTGAAAGTGAAATCGAGAAAATGGTTCGTGATGCCGAAGAGCATGCCGATGAAGATCGTTTGGCCAAAGAGCTGGTTGATGCACGTAACCAGGGTGATGCCATGTTGCATTCGGTACGTAAATCACTGACTGATCTGGGTGATAAGGTCGATGCTTCTGATAAGGAAAACATCGAGAAGGCGGCCACTGAGCTTGAAGAAGCCCTGAAAGGTGATGACAAGGCCGATATTGAGGCAAAAACTGAAGCCCTTACGACGGCGAGTCACAAGCTTGCAGAACAGGCTTATGCCGATGCCGGTGATGCGAGTGCAGAAGCAGCCGGCAGCGATCAGCCTGAAGCAACGGCCGGTGACGATGTTGTCGATGCCGAGTTTGAAGAAGTAAAGGATGACGACAAAAAGTAAGTCTATTCGTAGACAGTAAATAAAAAAGGCATGGCCGGCAACGGTTATGCCTTTTCCTTATTCAGGATAGGTAGAAAAGAAAGATGTCCAAGCGTGATTATTATGAGGTTCTCGGGGTACAGAAAAATGCCTCCGAGGCTGAAATCAAAAAGGCATATCGCCGCCTTGCCATGAAGCATCATCCGGATCGTAATCCGGATGATGAAGCTGCTGAAGCCAACTTCAAGGAAGCCAAGGAAGCCTATGAAGTGCTGGCAGATGCACAGAAGCGCTCAGCTTATGATCAGTTTGGTCATGCCGGTGTCGACCCGTCTATGGGAGGGGGTCCGGGGGCAGCTGGTGCAGGCTTTGGTGATGCTTTTGGTGATATCTTTGGTGATATCTTTGGCGGTGGGCGTCGCTCTCAGAGACAGAGCCGTGGCAGTGACCTAAGATATAACATGGAGCTGAGTCTTGAAGATGCCGTAAACGGTACCGAGGTACAGATACGCGTGCCAGTGATGTCGACCTGTGAAACCTGTAATGGTAGCGGGGCCCGTAAGGGCAGCACACCTAAGACATGCACGACCTGTGGTGGTCATGGTGAAGTACGCATGCAGCAGGGTTTTTTCTCAGTACAGCAGACCTGCCCGCAGTGTCGTGGCAAGGGAAAGATCATTACCGATCCCTGTCCTGACTGCCATGGACAGGGCAGAGTCAACAAACACAAAAAACTATCAGTTAAGATCCCCGCCGGCGTCGATGAGGGCGATCAGGTCAGGCTTGCCGGTGAAGGTGAAGCAGCACCCAATGGCGGTGCGGCAGGTGATCTCTATGTTGCCGTACATCTGAAAAAACACCCTATTTTCCAGCGTGAAGATACCCACCTCTATTGTGAAACACCCGTAAGTTTCACCCTGTTGTCGTTGGGTGGCAGTCTGGAAATACCCACTCTTGATGGTCGTGCAAACTTGAAAATCCCTGCCGGTACGCAGACAGATAAAGTGTTTCGACTTCAGGGTAAAGGCGTACGAAATGTCAGGAGTAATCATCCTGGTGATCTGTACTGCAAGGTGATCGTTGAAACACCGGTGAACCTGAGTAAGGAGCAGAAAGAATTGCTGGAGCAGCTTGATAACAGTATGCGTGAGGGCGGCAAGCGACACAGTCCTAAAGAAAGTTCATGGACAGACAAGATCAAGTCATTTCTGGATGATATTGTGTCTTAAGCCATTATGTAACTGATCAGAAAAGATTTATTTTTAACCGCAGAGGGCGCAAAGGTACGCTGAGAAAAGAATATTTTTCACTAAGGCAAACTGTTGTTGCCCATGCTATATCTGCCAATTTCAATCACTGAGTCAGATCCTTTCTAACTCCAGTTCCTGTACTTCTATCGCCGCCAGGCCGCGCCTGCCTCAACTAAAACCATGCATTCACTACTTACCGACTTTTGTGGGAGGCGCGCCCTCGCGGCGAAGTATTTAGGATGCGTAAAATTTATACAATAAAATTAACATCAGATCCCATAAACTGTTTGTGAAACATCAGTGAATCAACACCTAATAACAGAAACCTCTTAAACTTTCAGGCTTTAAACGGTAGTATCTACGGGTGCCCATAGATACTACCTATATTGAAAGTCCATGAGGATTCGAAAATGTTGTTTATATCAAGTAAGCCACAGTTCCCGGCTGCAGGTTTTTCTCTTTCTTTTTTGTTAATAGTTCTTTTTTCGGCTGCACTGCTTTTACCTGCAGGTTCGTACGCTGCTGATGATCAGTCATCTGAAGAACAGGGTGAGCTGAAGTTTCCAGGGGAAGAAACAGATAACAAACTGCTCTACCACTTCAACAAGTCTGACGAGACCTATCAGCTTGCCGTTTTGAACACTATCCGCAACATGTTACGTAAATACGGCGATGACATTAAAATTGTTGTTTCAGTGATGGGGCCGGGCATTCACATGCTGCTTAAAGAGCCTGGTGTGCCGGTCATTCCAGCTGTCCGCGACCAGGTAGCAAGTCTTGCCTTTTATGGTGTTGAATTTCATGCCTGCGGCAATACACTGATTACATTACATAAGGAAGAAAAGGATGTGCTTGAATTTGCCTCAGTTGTTGAGGCCGGCGTGTCAGACCTGATGCTATTACAGCAGCAGGGTTATGCCTATATCAGCTGGTAGTCCTGAACAACAAAATAATATTAAAACAGGGAGTGGCAATGATTGAAGCGCTGACAATCTTTACCGGCAAGGTGTCCGGTATCTTATGGGGAAGTCCCCTTACATTGCTTGCGCTGCTGGGTACTGGAGTTTACCTGACTATCCGCTTACGTTTCGTACAGCTAAGCGGGTTTAAACATTCATTCCAGCTGATAAGCGGCAAGTATGACCATCCTGATGACCATGGTGAAGTTTCACACTTTCAGGCACTTGCTACGGCTCTTTCTGCAACCATAGGCACAGGTAATATTGCCGGTGTGGCTACGGCCATTTCGCTGGGTGGTCCCGGGGCCCTGTTCTGGATGTGGATTACCGCGTTCATTGGCATGGCAACCAAATTTACAGAATGTACATTGTCGCTGAAATTTCGTGAAATAGATGACAATGGGCAGGTAGCAGGCGGTCCGATGTACACGCTGCTGCATGGCTTAAAGATGAAAAAAACAGCAATGGCCTTTGCTTTTTTTGCACTGATTGCCTCTTTTGGGATAGGCAATATGGTGCAGGCCAACTCAGTGGTTGATGGACTGATTTATCTTCATCCTGAAGCTAAAGAATATGCCTGGGTAATCGGCCTGGTAATGGCTGTTTTGGTGGGGCTGGTGATTATCGGCGGTGTCCGCCGTATCGCCAGGGTGGCCAGTACCATCGTTCCCTTTATGGCGCTGATGTATATCACTGCTGCTATGATCGTTCTGTTTAACAATATTTCTGAAATTCCTGCTGCATTCTCAACTATTTTTACCTATGCCATGAACCCCTGGGCAGTGGGTGGCGCAGCAGTCGGTGAGGCGATACGCTGGGGTGTTGCACGAGGCCTGTTTTCGAATGAAGCAGGTCTTGGTTCTGCGCCAATTGCGCACGCCGCAGCAAAAACGAAGGAACCAGTAAGAGAGGGGCTGGTGGCGATGATGGGGCCGTTCATTGATACGCTTGTAGTGTGTAGTATGACCGGACTGGTTATTATTGTAACCGGCAGTTACATAGATCGACCTGAAGAGATGGTCGGTGCAGCCTTAACTGCTGCAGCTTTTAGCAGTGAGCTGGGTGAGGGCGGGGCTGTTGTGGTCGGTGTTGGCTTAAGCCTGTTTGCCTTTTCGACTATTATCGCCTGGTCATACTATGGTGACCGGTCAGCCAAATTTTTGTTTGGTGAAAAAGCGGTGATGCCGTACAGGGTAATATATACCCTGGCAGTCATTATTGGTGCAGCTGTTCCATTGCAGCTGGTCTGGAATATCGCCGATATCACCAATCTGTTAATGGCGCTGCCGAATCTACTCAGTCTTATCCTGCTTGCCGGACTTGTACGTAAATTACAGAAGAAGTATTTCATCTCGCATCGCTCTGAAAGCTGATCTCACGTCTTTCTATCCGTATCAATGATTAATATTGAACTGCTCAATACTGCCGAGATAGAGGCAAGCGTACGTGTGGCGCTTGATGAGGATATTGGCAGTGGTGATCTGACCGCGGGTCTTGTGAATGATGAGCGGGTAAGCGCAAAGCTGATTTGCCGGGAACAGGCCATATTGAGCGGACGACCCTGGTTTGAAGCCTGTTTTAACATGCTTGACGAGTCTATCACTATCGACTGGCTGTTCGATGATGGTGCGCTGATGCAAAGTAATGATATCGTTTGCCGGATACAAGGATCAGCGAGGGCTATTCTGACGGCTGAGCGCACGGCGATTAATTATCTGCAGACACTTTCCGGGGTGGCAACAACGACGAGAACCTATGTTGATGCGGTTGCAGGCACGGGATGCAAAATTCTTGATACACGAAAAACCGTGCCAGGTTTACGCAAGGCGGAGAAATATGCGGTGAGTTGCGGTGGTGGCCATAATCACCGCATCGGTCTATATGATGCGGTATTGATAAAAGAGAACCATATTCACGCAGCGGGTTCTATTTGTGAAGCATTAAAACTGGCAACTGAAAGTATCGATTCCAATGTAATGGTTGAAATTGAAGTAGAGAATATGGAGCAGCTGGTTCAGGCCATAGAATGTGGTGCCAGCAGAGTTTTACTCGATAATTTTTCCCTTTCTGCGCTGCCGGAGGCAGTAAACATTGCCGGTGACAGGGTGGAAACAGAGGTTTCCGGTAATGTCACGTTGGAAAATGTGAATAGTATTGCCAGTTGTGGGGTTAATTTTGTATCGATCGGGGCGTTAACAAAAAATATTCAGGCCATCGATTTCTCACTGCTGTTTGTTATTTAAAACAGTAATTTATTTCTGCTATCTAATCAAAAACACTAAATATTTTAAGGATTATTTCTATCAGGGATTACCCTGAGACGGGAACAATTGTACTCAGGTGTCTTGACTATATTAGGAAATCATTATATTATATTTCCACGATATAGCTTCGCTGTGAGGTTACGGTTGAAGTCGGTGAACGACAGCATGTTGACTGACTTTATCCTCTATATCAAATTAAACAATTTTAGGAGATTTAACTGATGAAACTTGTACAGGTAGTATCAATTGCAGCTCTGATGAGCATGTCTGCCGCTTCTTCTGCTTTTTGGGGCAACGGTTATGATAACAGCTATGGCAACGGTTCTGGTGCTGGTTCTGGCTATGGTTCTGGTGACGGTTATGGCCGTGGCGACGGTTCCGGTTACGGTTCTGGCTATGGTGATACACGTGGTTCTGGCCGTGGTTATGGCGACACCGACATGGACGG
>JAUWVE010000190.1 GCA_030617565.1 Gammaproteobacteria bacterium
CGCTTTGAGTTGTATATAGGTAAAACTTCCTTATCTGATTCAAATAGACCGTAAACTGCTGTCTGAGCACAGCGCACAGAATATTCTACAGTAAAAACACAGTCATGCGGGACTTCGGCAAACTGCCCGATAAAGGCGAAGTTAGTTGCCCCATCTGGCAACACCAAAGGACGGTCGCCCGGCTCACGTGGCATAAACAGGCTATCGATAAATGGCATCGCCGTAGGGATACAGTTAACCACCTTGCCTGCATCAACTACCGGTTTCATCAGATCCTGAATTTTCAGGTGATACCAGAGTTCCTCGAGAATTTCCGCACCGGTGCAATCGGACATTTTTTTCTGCACATGATTCCCAAGACGATCTGGATAAAGCCCGTAACCCCAGAAAATCTTGACATCATCCGGTTGATTCGGGAAATGTGGCTGGCGTGCAATAACAGTCGACATCAGCCAGTTACTATCTATCATAGTCACCAGCCCACCCGTACCATCGACATCGCCACCGAGGCTCTGCATGTAATCATGGAAAGTGCTATCTGCCAGGGTCACAGAAAATGAGTACCATTTCTGCAGCTCAATGTTGTCACAGAAAACACCCGGGTTGCCAAAAGCCCTGTCTCTGGCGGCAATATTTTTCCACAGTTTCCAGGCACCGGATTCTGGCATGCCCTTCAATTTCGCCGGCCTATCCCAGGAACCGTTATCGGTAGCATCGGTGATAGAGCCATTGGTGATAAATACATAATCGCTGCTGCCCAGTACAATCTCATCTGACTCTCCATTGCGGTCCTGAACATGCAAAACCGTTGCGGTCTTTTTATCCGCTGATAGATCAAAATCAATATTAGTGACCTGCGTGCCCATTTCGAAATGTACGCCCTGCTCGCGCAGATGATTCACGATTGGCAACACCACGGAATGATACTGATTGTACTTGGTACGCATTACTCCACCGAGTTTTTGCAGCCATGGCACCAGATGGATGAAGCGTTCCATATAGCGTCTCATTTCCGTCAGTGAGCTCCATTTCTGGAAGGCGAACATGGATGCGAAGATATACCAGAAATTAGATTCGAAAAACTTTTGCGAGAACCAGTCCTCGATGCGCATCTTTCCGAGCCTGTGTTCGGAACTGAGCATCAGTCTCAGCATTCTCGCCTGATCCAGAAATGGGACCTGGAAGGAAGAAACATCCACCCTCTTTCCATCACGCAACAAGCGTGCATCGGCATCGGTAACATAGCGTTTATTGAACTCAAAGGACTCTTCCTTGATGCTAACATTGGGGTCTTCCAGCGAACCAATTCTTGATAGCAAATCCCAGTAGCAAACGAAGTGTTTCTCATGCATGCGGCCACCGCGGATGACAAAACCTTCTTCCGGTTCCCCGGCACCATCAAGCGCACCACCGGTGATATCATCCTGCTCGAGAATATGAATATTTTCAGCCGGCATACCCACATCCTCAATCAGGTAAACTGCGCTGGCCAGTGAGGCGATGCCACTGCCGACAAGATATACATTTGAATCAATTGGATTATTATTTTTTACTCGCTTCAACGCCATATCCTTGTGTGAAAGAAAATCAAACAATTTGAAGATGCGCGAAAGTATCATACGGGTAGACCTTGCGCAATTAGTGCCAGCTATGCTCGCCATACCTGACAATATTAGTGCAACCCGGGACGCACTGAATTTTGACCCGCAGTAGATGCGCCAGTTGTTTGAGGAAGGGAAAAAGCCTGGGCGCTCCAGCAAAAGCTGGATGAAGGAACCGCCAAGGCTGGATGATCTTGAGCGTGTTGCTGTTGGAGAGAAGCAGCCTTCAAAATAGCTGATAACAGGTACAGCTGCTCCGAGAGCAGATAAAACAGGTGCAATTATAGGATATTTTTATCACCTTTAGATGAAAATTAACCCCGCCCTGTTGATTTTTCAGTTGCAGCACAGAAAGATACTCTGCATGACCTGGGTCTGCTCCTGGTAGTCATTTGCGCCGTATCAACAGCACAAAAAATGAAAATCCTGCCAGCGCGATAACGATCAGCGGGCCAGCCGGCAAATCCAGTAAGGAGGCAAGCAGCAGGCCAATCAGGTAAGCCAGCCCACCAACCAGATATCCTACGGCCAGTTGCATACGCGAACTCATCCGATATGCTGCGAGTGCCGGCAGAATGAGAGTGGCAAATACAAGGTAGACACCAACCAGTTGAACCGAGGCAGTGATCGTCACTGCAAACAATAGATAAAATGGCAGACGATTCTCCTGTGTTACCAGGTAACGGCGCAGTAGCAGTACAATCGCATACAAAATAGCAACGGGTATCAGATCGGAAAACTCCACCCACAAAATCTGGCCGATCAGCACATCCTTGAGATGTTCACTACCCTGCGGGTGATTGGCAATAAGCAACAGACTGGCACTGGAAGCAACGACAAAGGCTACCCCGATAACCGCTTCCTGAATATCCGGCCACAATCGTTCTGCCCAGTACAGCGTAACTGCTCCAATCAGGGCTGCCGAGACCGAAGCAAGTTGCACTTCCCAGCCTTCGTGAAAACCCGCAGTAAACGCGATAATGACGCCCAGCCCAGCAATTTGTGCTATCGCAAGGTCAATAAAGATAATACCGCGCGCCAGCACTTCACGTCCGAATGGAACATGCGTAGAAAGTACCAGCAGGCCGGCTAGCATGGCCGGCAGTATGATACCGATTTCAGTACTAGTCATTTCCTCTCCCTGATGCCTTCAGTAAGCG